>CARZYU010000007.1 GCA_949113215.1 uncultured Bacilli bacterium
GCGATGACAAAAACAAAGTGACATTCCAAGACGTTGCGGGATTGAAAGAGGAAAAAGAAGAGGTCAAAGAATTGATCGATTTCTTGAAGAGTCCTAAGAAGTTCCAAAAACTGGGTGCAAGGATTCCAAAAGGGGTTCTATTAGTTGGTCCTCCAGGAACTGGAAAAACGTTATTGGCAAGAGCCGTAGCAGGAGAAGCGAACGTTCCTTTCTATTACATCAGTGGATCTGACTTTGTAGAATTGTTTGTTGGTGTAGGAGCAAGCCGTGTTAGAGATATGTTCCAACAAGCAAAAAGAAATGCTCCTTGTTTGATTTTTATCGATGAGATTGATGCGGTAGGAAGACAAAGAGGTAGTGGTATTGGTGGAGGTCACGATGAACGTGAACAAACCTTGAACCAATTATTAACGGAAATGGATGGGTTTGGAGCAAACGAAGGAATTATCATCATTGCTGCTACCAATCGTCCTGATGTTTTGGATCCAGCTCTTCTTCGTCCTGGTCGTTTCGATCGTCAAGTGACCGTTAATTTACCAGATATCAAAGGAAGAGAGGAGATTTTAAAAGTTCATGCTCGTAACAAGGTATTAGCAGAAGATGTGACTCTTCCAAATCTTGCAAAACGAACTCCAGGGTTCAGTGGAGCTGATCTTGAAAACTTGTTAAACGAAGCAGCTTTACTTGCGGTACGTCGTAACAAAGAATCTATTTCGATGAGTGAAGTTGATGAGGCCACCGATCGTGTGTTGATGGGACCTGCCAAGACAAGTAAAAAATACAGTGAAAATGATCGTCGTTTGGTTGCTTACCATGAAGCAGGCCATACGGTCATTGGTTTGAAACTGAGCCATGCAAATGTAGTCCAAAAGGTTACGATCATTCCACGCGGAGCTGCCGGTGGATATAACATGATGGTGCCAAGCGAAGAGAAGATCAATGCGACGAAGACCGATTTGATTGAAGAAATCACAGGATTGCTTGGTGGTCGTGTTGCGGAGGAGCTTACGTTCCATGAAATTACAACAGGAGCACATAATGATTTTGAAAAGGCTACGAAAATTGCCCGTGCGATGGTTACAGAATATGGTATGAGTGATTTGGGACCAATGCAATTAGAGCAACAAGAAGGTAGTGTTTTCTTAGGAAGAGATTACAACAAGAGTCGTAACTTCTCGAATGAAGTGGCTCATGAAATCGATCTTGAAATGAGAAAGATTATTGAAGGCTGCTACGAAGAAGCCAGGAAGATTTTGAAGAAAAACGATGCTTTGTTGAAGTTGATTGCCGAAACACTGCTAGAATATGAAACGCTTACGAAAGAACAAATCGATTATTTGGTGGAACATGGTCATATGCCAAAGGAAGCAGATACCTTAGAAACAGATTCCCTTACTAGTTTACGTGAACAAGCAAAAGAAAAAGGAATCAAGGGTTATAGCAAGATGAATAAAGCAGAATTATTAAAAGAGTTAGGCAAGGAAGAGACAAAGTAGTCTCTTCTTTTCTTGTCGAAACTTTTCTTTTTCGGTATAATAATTCCAGTTAGAAAGGAGGGTCTTTATGAAATGGAAGATTGGAAATGTTGAAATAGAAAACCAGGTTGTGTTAGCCCCTATGGCAGGGATTGGGAATTCCGCCTTTCGTAGAATTATCAAGGAGATGGGTTGTGGTCTTATCTATGCAGAGATGGTCAGTGATAAAGCAATTTTCTATCAAAATCAAAAGACTCTCGATATGCTTTCTATGAGAGAGGAAGAACGACCAATCGTTCAACAAATTTTTGGAAGTGACGTGGAGTCTTTTGTGGTAGCAGCAAAATACATTGAAGAAACCATGCATCCTGACATCATTGATATTAATATGGGTTGCCCAGTTCCGAAGGTAGCTCAAAGATCTCAAGCAGGGGCAGCTTTACTTAAAAATCCAGAAAAGATTTATGAGATCGTGAAGGCTGTAGTAGATATGGTTTCGATTCCTGTAACTGTCAAAATCCGGAGTGGTTGGGACATGGATCATATCAATGCCAAGGAAGTGGCCCTCGTTTGTGAAAAGGCTGGAGCTAAGGCCATTTGTGTACATGCTAGAACACGTAGTCAAGGCTACAGTGGAAGAGCAGATTGGAATGTTATAAAGGAAGTGAAAGAATCTGTATCGATTCCGGTGATTGGAAACGGGGACGTTGTTGATGGACCAACTGCGAAAAAGATGTTAGAAGAAACCGGATGCGATGCGGTGATGGTAGGACGAGCAACACTAGGCAATCCTTGGGTTATGGAAGATATTGTGACCTATTTAGAAAAAGGACAAAGGGGGAGAATCCCAACAGCGTTAGAACGTATCGACATGTGTTTAAAACATTTTGATTATCTTAAAACATTGAAGGATGAAAAAACAGCTTGTCTTGAGATTCGAAATCATATTGCTTGGTATTTGAAAGGACTTAAAAATTCGGTAGAAATCAAAAATAAAATCTATAAAATGACAAAGATAGATGATATAATTTTATTGTTACAATCATATCGTAGTGGCATTGAGGAGGAATGTATTTGAAAGCTTATTTTATGCAGCGCTTTGGTGCCTACATCGTTGATATCCTATTGGTCAGTACACTGTTTACTTTGATTACTATGTTTATTCCCGCAAATAAAAATCTTACGAATGCAACAGAGGAACAAGTGAAGCTTTGGGAAACTTCTCTTAAGGGTGAGGTTTCTTCCAAAGATTATCTTGTAGAAACGGTGAAACTGGATTACAAGATTCAAAGAAATCAAGTTCCTTATTCGATTTTAGAACTCGTATTTGTTATTCTTTACTTTATTGTTTTCCAGTTTTATAATAAGGGACAGACCTTGGGGAAGAAATTATTTAAGATTCGAGTTGTTCGAGAGGACGGTTCAAATGTAACGATGAATGATTTAGCCCTTCGTTCTCTTTTAAGTCTAAGTTTAGTTTCTAGTATTTTAACTATGATCTTTTGTATAGCAGGAAGCCTTAATGTTTATACGGTTTCTAGTTTAATCATTGAAGTGATTCAAACGATATTAATGATTGTTACCGTGGTTATGGTTTTGGTAAGAAACGATGGTCGCGGACTTCATGACTTGATTGGTTCTACCAAAGTGATAAAAAGTTAGGAGTGAAAAAATGAAACATAAGAAGATGATAGGAATTGTTTGTGGGATTATTTGTGTGGTCGTTGTGATTGCTTCCCTGGTGATTCAAATTGTTCTTAAACAGGAAGATAAAAAATTAAAAGAAGAAAGTAAGAAATATGAGACGTTAGTTACGGAAACAAAAAGTGGAAGGAAAATCGAAACAGAATATACCCATATTGAAGAAAATAAATTTTATTTCAAGGTTCCTAAAAGTTTTCATTCATTAGATTATGAAACGATTACGAAAAAATATCAAGGAAAAGTACCAAGTGTTGTCTTTTCCAATGAAGAAACAACGATCAATCTTGCGATTAGTTTGACCGAAGATGCGATGAAGGACAATCAAATCGAGGCGTACATAAAATCGATGGAAACCGTATTGAAACAAACGAGTGAAATGATCGGTACGGAAGTTTATCAGGTAGATGGACATAGTGTTGGCGAGATGAAATTAGTCTCTCAGGCAGAAGATACCAAAATATACAATCACATGATCGTATTTTCTTATCAAGATCGTTTGGTGATTATGGCGTTTAATTGTACAGAAGAGTTAACGGATGAATGGAAATCCGTAGGAGATTTTATTATGGAATCCTTATTTTTCAAAGAGTAAGTGATAGGACAAGAAAAGAGGTAATAAGATGAAAGAATTATCGGAGCAAGAGCAAGTTAGAAGAGACAAAGTAGAAGCGATTCGTAAAGTTTGTAATCCTTATCCAGAACGTTTCGAAGTGACGCATGAATTAAAAGATGCACGCTTGTTGGAAGATGGTGTGACAGGTGTTCGGGTTGCTGGAAGAATTGTCTTAATGCGGAAGATGGGAAAAATGAGTTTTCTTACCATTCGTGATATCGAAGGGGCCATTCAGATTTCGATCAAAGTAGATATGGTAGGAGAAGAAAAATATCAATTCTTCAAAGATAGTTTTGATCTTGGAGATTTCATTGGAGTAGTAGGAGAAATCTTTACAACACATACGGGAGAGAAGACTGTCCGCGCTGATGATTTTGTATTTTTAGGGAAGGCCTTACGACCTCTTCCTGAAAAATTTCATGGTTTGACGGACACCGAAAGCTGTTATCGTAATCGTTATATCGATTTGATTATGAACGAAGTAACTAGAAACCGTTTTCTTTTAAAATATAAATTCATTCGTGAAGTTAGGAGATATTTGGAGGATCGTAATTATATCGAAATTGAGACTCCAGTTTTAAACAATAAAGCAAGCGGGGCTTTGGCAAAACCATTTACTTCTCATCATAATGCTTTGGATATGGATGTTTATTTGAGAATTGCTCCAGAAACGTATCTCAAAAGAGCGATTGTTGGGGGATTCACAAAAGTATTTGAATTTGCTCGTTGTTTTCGAAACGAAGGAATTGATGCCACCCATTTGCAAGATTTCACGATGTTGGAAGCATATTGCAGTTACTATAATTATGAAGATAATATGATTTTAATTGAGGATATGCTCAAGACCGTTATTCAAAAGGTATATGGAACACTAGATGTGCAAATTGGAGACAAGGTTGTTGATTTTTCGAAACAATGGGAGAGAGTTAGCTTCCGTGATTTGATTTTAAAATATGCATCGATCGATATCAAAGAGGCGAATACAAAGGAAAAACTGTTAGAGGCGATGGAAGCAAATCATATCCAAGTGGAAAGTGAAACAGACATTCATGATTTAGGTTTTGGAAAGATTGTGGATCTTCTTTATAAGAAAGTGGCAAGACCATTTATGGTAGAACCTGTTTTCTTAATTGAACATCCGATTGAACTTTCTCCTCTGGCAAGAGCAAATGATGAAAATCCGGAAATTACGGATCGGTTCCAATTGGTGATCAATGGAGCAGAAATCGTCAATGCTTATTCGGAGTTGGTAAATCCGATTGAGCAATTAACTCGTTTGGAGGAACAAGCAGAGTTAAATGCAAAGGGTGACGATGAAGCTATGGTGATGGATCAGGACTACATCAAGGCTATGGAATATGGAATGCCTCCTATTTCTGGATGGGGAATGGGAATTGATCGTGTCATTCAAGTTTTGACGGATACACCAAATATTAAAGATAATGTGTTGTTTCCACTTATGAGACCATTGTCTGAAAATGAAGAGGAAGAGTAATCTTCTTTTTTTTCTTAAAATGTGGAAAAAATATGGAAAAAACGCGATTTTATTTGTATTCTTAGGAAATTATTGTATAATGAAAATGGGAGGTTAATATGAAGAAACATAATCATTTTAAAATTGTCTTGATTACGATTCTAGTACTATTTTTATTAACTTGGATTTTACCAGTTGCTATTTATAGTAGTGGATACGCAGAGCAAGGCAGAGTTCAAATGGGACTATTTGATTTGCTAACTTATCCAGTTGCGTCGATTGCATATTTTGGATACATTGGGGCATTTGTCTTAGTCGTTGGTGGATTATATGGTGTCTTGAACAAAACAAAAGCTTATCGTATGATGCTTGATAAGCTCGTTGCAAAGGCAAAAGGAAAGGAAGCACTTGTTATTTCCATTGTTATGATTCTAATGGCAGTGATTACGTCATTTACGGGTCTTACGGTTGGATTACTTGTATTATTTCCATTTGTCATTGCACTTGTGTTAATGCTTGGATACAACAAGATTGTTGCAGCGCTTGTTACGGTTGGTTCTGTGACAGCAGGTACGATTGGTACGGTGTTCTCTTATGCAGCAGCTCAAAATATGAATCAAATTTTGAGTTTATCCGTTCCAGGTGATTTGACAATTCTCATTACACGAATTGCCTTATTGGTGGTTACGTTAGCATTACGTATCTTCAACACACTTTGGTATGGAAAGAAAGTACTTCATGAAGAAGAAGTAACGTCATTCTTTGTTCCTGCTAAAGCACAGGAAGAAAAGACTATTGTTGCAGAAGAAAAGAAAGAAGTTAAAAAGACCGTCAAAGGAAAAGACGATAAGAAAAAATCAACCAAGAAGACGACAACAAAGAAAAACGACAAAAAACCAGTAGAAGCGAAAAAAGTTTCTAACAAGAAAGCAAAAAAGGTATACGTATGGCCTTTGGTTGTGCTTTTAGATTTACTTCTTGTTCTCATTATTTTAGGAAGTTTATCATGGGTTGATGTCTTTAAGACTACGATCTTTACGGAAATGAACTCTAATGTTCTTTCGTTCAAAGTATTTGGATTTGATTTATTTGGTAAAGTATTAGGTACGATCAATCCACTTGGTAGTTGGACAGTTTCTGAATTGATTTCGATTGTATTCTTAGCTACTGTTGTAATTGCTTGTATCTATCGTGTTAAATTCAATGACTTTTGTAGTGGATTTGTCGATGGAGCAAAAAAGGCAATGAAGCCAGCATTGTTAATGATCTTAATTTATTCTATTTTGTTTATCTCAACTTACCATCCATTCCAATTGGTCGTCTACAATTTCATTTTGAAACTAACGAATGGATTCAACATTTTAACAACTTCACTTGTTGCAATTTTAGCAAGTTTCATGAATGTTGATATGACTTATACTGCACAAAGTGTATTACCATATTTAACGAGTATTGTAACAGATACTACCCTTTATCCATTGATCGGAATTATGTTCCAATCTTTGTTTGGTGCCGTTTCCTTGGTAGCGCCAACGAGTTTGATTCTAATGGCAACGCTTTCTGCACTTAATATTCCATACAAAGAATGGCTCAAAAATATTTGGAAATTCTTGTTGGAAGTTGTTGTAATCTTGTTTATTGTCTTCACCATCTTAATGGTAATTATTTAACAAGATAGAAAGATCTCTCGAAAGAGGGATCTTTTTTTGTGGTGTTTGTCACTTTTTTGGGGGCATAAATTCTTGCTACTCCAACCAAAATATTCATAGAATATTCTTAGGAGGGAAAGAGTATGTTTTCAAAGTTTAGTGAAGAGGCTCAGAAGGTTTTGGTGTTGGCAAAAAAGGAAATGACGGATTTAAAACATCCTTATGTGGGAAGTGAACATTTATTGTTGGCGATTCTTTCCTTACCGAAATTGGAAGTGACAAAGAAGTTGGGAACCTATCATTTGAATTACGATGTTTTCCGTCAAGAATTAATCAATGTTGTAGGAATGGGAAGTGAAAGTAATCATTGGTTCTTGTATACTCCTTTATTAAAGAGGGTAATGGAAAGTGCCATTCTCGATAGCAAAGAAAAGGGCGATGAGGAAGTTACGGTTGAGCATTTGCTGCTTGCTTTATTAGAAGAAGGAGAAGGCGTAGCCATTCGTATTTTACTTGGGTTAAATATTGATTTGGATGCAATCTACAATGAATTTACGACACGTTTGACTCCGAAAAAAGGAAAGAATAAAAAGAAATTATTGGTAGAAGAATTTGCAGTTGATTTTAATAAAAAAGCCAAAGAAAACGAAGTGGATCCCGTCATCGGAAGAGAAGATGAAATTGGTCGTTTGATTGAGATTCTTCTTCGCCGTACCAAAAACAATCCTGTTTTAATTGGAGAGGCCGGTGTTGGAAAGACGGCAATCGTGGAAGAACTTGCTAGGCGCATTGTAGAGGGGAGAGTTCCTTATCAACTAAATGGAAAACGTATTCTTTCGTTATCGATGGCCGGAATTGTAGCGGGGACAAAGTATCGTGGAGAGTTTGAAGAACGCGTTGGAAAGATTTTGAAAGAACTAGAAACCAATTCGGATTTGATTCTATTTATCGATGAGATTCATACCTTGGTAGGAGCAGGGGGTGCCGAAGGTGCGATCGATGCATCCAATATTTTAAAACCGGTTTTAGCCCGAGGTAAAATTCGTTTGATTGGTGCGACAACAACGGGGGAATATAAAAAATTCATCGCTCCAGATCGGGCCTTGGATCGTAGATTTCAGACGATTTGTGTAGAAGAGCCTGACGAAGAAGGTGTGTTTCAAATTTTAATGAAGTTGAAACCAATTTATGAATCTTATCATGGAGTGTTGGTACCAGAGGAAATTCTTCATACGATCGTAGCGTTATCGAATCGTTATATTTACGATCGAAAGCAACCAGATAAAGCGATCGATATTTTAGACGAGGTATGCGCAAAAGTTTCGATTGTTAAGAGTAAGCAAGATTTGGCTTTGGAGGAATTGAATGGTCAAATTCATTCGTTGCAACTTTCCAAAAACGAAGCAATTGTAAAGCAAGATTTTGAAAAGGCCTCTCTATTGAAACGTGAAGAGCAGAAATTAGAAAATGATAAAAATCACTTGGAACTAAAAGCCATGGATAAACGAAGTATTCGTACTGTTACCAAAGAAATGGTTGCAGAGGTCATTCACTTGAAAACAAAGATCCCTGTTTATGAAATTCAAAATGAAGATCGAAAGAAATTAAAACAATTGGAAAAAAGTTTGAATCAGAAGATTTTAGGGGAGGAAAAAGTGATTCATGAGATCAGTAATGTGACGAAGAAGATCAGACTTGGCTTAAAAAGAAGAAATCATCCGTACTCTTTTCTTTTGGTGGGACCTACTGGAGTGGGTAAGACTGTCTTGGCAAAAGAATATGCGAATGTATTTTATGGAAAAGATCATTTGATTCGTTTGGATATGAGTGAATACAAGGAAAGCTTTACCGTTAGTAAGATCATTGGTTCCCCTCCTGGATATGTCGGTTATAGTGATTATAACAATGTTGCGGAGGAAATTAAGAATCATCCTCATTCGGTTTTGCTCTTAGATGAAATTGAAAAGGCTCATCCTAGTGTCTTGCATTTATTCTTACAAGTACTAGATGAGGGATATTTGAAAGATGCGAAAGGTGATACGATTCGTTTTGATAACGTCACTATCTTTATGACTTCAAACTTGGGATTTGAACATGATTCGGTTGGTTTTCAAGAAAAGAGTAGTGAAAACATCCTATCTTCCTTGAAAGAATACTTTAGTATGGAGTTTTTAAATCGTATTGACCAGGTGTTCGTATTCGATCCGATTTCAAAGGAAACAATCCACAAAATTGTGGAAAAAAGATTGCGAGATGTGAAAAAACGTTATCAGGAAGAACAAATTCAAGTTAGCTTTTCTCCAAATATTGTGGAAGAAATTATTTCTTTGTCACAATATGAGAAATTTGGTGCTAGAAAAGTGGATAAAATTATAAGCGATAAATTAGATTTATACATCATCGATCAAATTTTAAATGGAGAGAAAAGAATAAAGGTCAATACGCTTTCTTGATTGATCTTTTTCTTTTTATGATAAAATGGGAGTAGAGAGAAGGGAATACTATGACCATAGAAGAGTTAAATGCAGTAAAGGAAAATAGATGTTTGTATGAATACGACCACGTTTTTTATGATAGAAATAAATTGGAGCGTGTCAAAGGAAATATCAAAATTGCTACTTCTTTGATTGATGTGTTTGCAAAACATGGCCATTTAGAAGGGGCATTTGAACCAGCGTATCTTCGTGTCATCGATACGATGATCGATGCCAATATTAGTGAAGATAAGATTCTTTCTTCTTTGTCCGATGCCTTTTTGTTAGCGGATACCCTTCCAAAAGAATTGTTGACGCTCGAGACTTTGGAGGCAAGGCAAGCAACTTCCTCTCAAGGGAGAAAGAAAAATCATCTTGTCTCTACTTTGTGTTGCTTTCAATTATTTGTCATTCATTTAAAACAACTTGGTTTATCCGATGATCTCTTGAAAGGTTGTCTTGGTGAACATTTGACAAAAGGGGTTAAGAGATAGAAGTTCTATCACATAATTATTCGATAAACTAATAGTATAATAAAAAAGAAGGGTGAAAGTATGAAGTTATATAATACATTATCTAGATCAATCGAAGAATTCGTTCCTCACGAGGAAGGAAAAGTGAAACTTTATACCTGTGGTCCTACGGTATATCATTATGCTCATATTGGAAATTTACGTAGTTATATTATGGAAGATGTTTTGGAAAAAGGCCTTCGTTATTTGGGATATGATGTGAAACGGATTATGAATATTACCGATGTTGGACATTTGACGAGTGATGCTGATTCTGGGGAAGACAAGATGGTAAAAGGCGCTAAAAGAGAAAACAAATCGGTGCTTGAAATAGCGGAGTTTTATACTTCCGAATTTCAAAAAGATTGTGCTAAGTTAAATATTAAATGGCCAGATACCGTTGTTCCAGCAACTTCGTTAATAGAAGATTATATTAAGTTTATACAGAAATTAGAAGCTACTGGTTATGCTTACATCGCTGGTGGTAACGTTTATTTTGATACTTCAAAACTTGATCATTATTATGTTTTAACGAATCATACCGAAGACTCCCTAAAAGAAGCAGTGAGAAGCGATGTAGAAGTAGACGAGAACAAGAAAAATAAAACAGACTTCGTTTTATGGTTTACGAAATCCAAATTTGATTCTCAAGAGTTAAAATGGGATTCTCCTTGGGGAGTAGGGTACCCTGGATGGCATATAGAATGTTCTTGCATATCACTTAACTATTTAGGAGAATACTTGGATATTCATTGTGGAGGAGTAGACAATATCTTCCCCCACCATACCAATGAAATAGCGCAAACGGAAAGCTTTATCGGTCATAAATGGTGTAATTATTGGTTTCATGTAGAGCATTTGAATGATGCAACTGGTAAAATGAGTAAGTCGAAAGGTGATTTTTTAACGGTATCTCTTCTCGAAGATAAAGGATATGATCCTCTTAGTTATCGTTATTTCTGTTTGAATTCTCACTATCGTAAGCAGTTGGTATTTTCTTATGATTCCTTGGATGGAGCACAAAAAGCTTATTTTAAATTGAGAGAGAAAACTTCTTCTTTAAAGAAGGACTCTATCGAACAGAACGAGTTAATGCAACGCTATCAGGAAAAATTCCAAGATGCCATAGAAAATGATTTGAATACGGCTTCGATGATGACTGTTTTATACGATGTGTTAAAAGAAAAAGAATTGACGGATGCGGAAAAATATTTTTTAGTAAAAGACTTTGATACAGTGTTATCTTTGGATTTATTAATTCCTTATGAGGCTGGTTCTGCTAGTGGGGATGAAGATATCTCTTCGGAAGAAATTCTTGTGAAAATAGAACAACGGGCTCAAGCGAAGAGAGATAAAAACTTTGCTTTGGCGGACCAAATACGAGAAGAATTACTTCAAGAAGGAATTCGGCTAATGGATGGAAGAGATGGTACAACGTTTGAACGGATAAAATAAGGAGGCGAACGAAAATGTTCTATTATGGATGGTTTGATTATACGGGTTATTTTTTGGTGATCATTGGTGCGATGATTACTGTTGTTGCCGACCTTTATATTAATTCTAATTATCGTAAGTATAAAAGAAGAAAAGTTCAAAATGGTCTTACGGGTTGTGAAGTTGCCCAAACTATTTTAAAAGCAAACGGTCTAGAAGATGTTTATGTGGTTGAGACAAGAGGAATGTTATCCGATCATTACGATCCAACTAGGAAAGTCGTACGTCTATCGAAAGATGTTTTTCATGGAAGTAGCATTGCTTCTACGAGCGTAGCAGCTCATGAATGTGGGCATGCGATTCAAGATAAAGTAGGATATGCTCCTCTTCGTTTTCGTTCCTTTTTAATTCCCTTTGTCAATATTGGTTCTCACCTTGGATATTTGATTGTTGTATTGGGTCTTTTGTTTGGACATCCTAATATTGCTTGGGGTGGAGTTGGTTTGCTTTTACTTCTTTTGCTGTTTCAATTAGTCACTTTGCCAGTAGAGTTCAATGCTTCCAAAAGAGCAGGAGAGGAACTTCAAAAGTTACAATTATTATCTTTAGACGAACAACCAGAGAGCAAAAAAATGTTACGCTCTGCTGCCTATACTTATGTAGCATCGTTAGCGAATACGATTTTACAATTACTACGACTGGTCATGATTGTAGGAAGTCGTGATGATAACTAAAAAGGTTTATTCTAATTAGAATAAACCTTTATTTTTTAATGTATTGTCTAATTCCTATTTTTTGAATTGCATTCATTTCGTCTTGAATTCGATAGGCATGATCTTGTACTTGAAACATCATTCGTACCAAATGGTCTCTGTTTCTAGCGGTTCGATCTTTTTCTGTAAGAGGTTTGTCCAACAGAATCCATTCTTTTTCTCTTTGAAATAAAATACGTTGTTCATCTTCTAATCCGTTTAAATAAAAATGGAGTGATGCTGGAATATGTTCCATTTGTTCTTTTAAACGTTGAACGGTTGCTTCCTCTCCTAGATAAATGGAAAATTCTTTTTCTTGCGTTATCATTGACTCGACTACCATTACCCTAATGACGTCTACTTTTCTTGTTTTTTTTGGAATGTCAGTAACTTTATTCTTTTTGAGCTGCAATTGTTTTAAATACTTCCCAAGATTATCATAAGCGATAAAATTAATCCGAAAAATATTTTTTTCATTTAGCATGTTATGGTTCCTCCTTGTTTTTTTATTTTAAGGGATGAGGAAAAAACTTCAATATTTTTTTTGTCTCGTGTATAATGAGGGAGGTGAAGTGCATGAATGCTTTAGAAATCAATGTTTTGGTTTTGGCCTATTTAGGGGATACGATCTATGAGGATTATATTCGAACATATCTTATCCACTTAGGAATTGCTAAGGTGAATGACCTCCAACAGGCTGCTAAAAATTATGTCAGTGCCAAGTCTCAAGCACACTATTTGAAGTGTTTGATTGATTCAAATCAACTATCAGAAGAAGAATTAGCAATCGTGAAAAGAGCTCGAAACGGAAAGTCAAAAAGTCATCCGAAAAATTGTGATATAGTGACTTATAGATGTGCTACAGGTTTGGAAGCTTTGATTGGGTTTTTAGAGTTGTCTGAAAAAAGAGAACGCATTGATGAAATTATGAAATTTATTTTGGAGGTAGAATCGTGATTGTATATGGAAGAAATGTGGCAGTCGAGTTATTACAAAAACCAGAAAAGATCAAAAGAATTTATTTGCAGAATCACTTTGATGATAAAAAGTTAAATTCTCTGTTAGAAACTTGCAAAAGTAAGATAGTTTGGAAGAGTAAAATGGAATTAGATCAACTTGCGAAAGAAAATCATCAAGGTATAATTCTGGATGTAAGGGATTACGAGTATTGTTCTCTTTTTGATTTACCGCTTGAGGAAGAATCGTGTTTTCTTGTTTTAGCTGATCATCTGGAAGATCCTCATAATTTAGGAGCGATCATAAGAACGAGTGAGGCAGCAGGAGTGGATGGTATTATCATTCCTAAGGATCGAGAAGTTTTAGTGAACGCTACAGTGATGAAGACGAGTGCTGGAGCACTTGAAAATATTGAAGTGTGTCAGGTCACTAATTTGCATCAAACGATAGAAGAGCTTAAAAAACATGGTTTTTGGATTGTTGGTACTGATATGGAGAATAGTATGGACTATCGTGAGATCGACTATCCAGAAAAGGTCGTTTTGGTTGTTGGAAACGAAGGAAAAGGAATGTCGAGATTAGTTAGAGAATCTTGTGATTTTATTGCTCGTATCCCTATGAAAGGAAAGGTCAATAGTCTCAACGCAAGTGTTGCAGCAGGAATTATGATCTATGAAGTCTTTCGAAACAGAAAGTAGGGAATAAGATGAAATATCAAGATATCAATGATAATGAACTTGTTTATTTGGTTTGTGAACATCACGAAGATGCACAAACTTTTTTATTTCAAAAGTACGAGCCAGTCATTTTATCTATGACAAAAAAATATTTTGATAAAGCACGTTATCTTGGAATTGAATTTGAAGATTTAAAACAAGAAGCTTATATGGGGTTATCGTTTGCGATGTATCGTTATAATGAAGATAAAGATGTACTATTTTATACGTTTGCGACCGTATGTATGGAACATCATATTCAAAATTATTTGCGGAGAATGTCTTCCACAAAACATGCCTTATTAAACGAATCGGTCTCTTATGATGGAAAAGAGGAAAGTATGGGAAGTTATTTTTTGGATCAACTCTCTCTTCACTCCAAAGATACTCCAGAAGAAATTACAGCTTTTCATGAAATATGGACCTTTTTATACGATTTGTCCTGGCAGATGGATTTTCTAAAGCGAGGGGCTTTTTTATTAAAAATAAGTGGATTTTCTAATTTAGAAATTTCCATTCTTTTAGATCTTTCCCCATCGGAATGCAAGTCATACATTGGGTCGTCGCTTCGTTTTATTCGAAATTGTTTCAAAAAGAAACGAGGTGCGCTTTTATCCGAATATTGGTTGTAAAAAAGTTTTAGTTGTTATAAAATGATAATAGGGTGACAAGCATGAATGATAGAGAAAGAGGCAGTGCATTCGATGAAAATATGGTAACGTTATCCAATTGGGTTATGAATTCCGTAACCGAAGAAGATCGACAACGTCTCTTCTATCGAATGTCAAAACAAATGAAATCCATTCACGAACATGGTGGTTATCTTGATCAAATGAATCCTTATACGATTCGTGTTAGTCGAGATGGTTCTTCCTTTTCCTTTCCAATTGAGGGGAATGCTACCAAAGAATTAAGGGAACAAAATATTTTTGATTTTGCTTGCTTGTCCGTGGCAGCTTATGCGAATTGTTTTCCTTACATTAACGAGTATACTAATATTCAAGGGTACAACCGTTTTATGAGAGAACATTACGAAGAGTTTGCAACGTTTCTTCCGGAAAAGGATACATTTTATTTTAAGGGAGTGATTCAAGGGGGAGATCGAGTTTATTATTCTGATTTCAGAGATCGTCTGCAGGAAGCCCTTTTAAAACAAGCGGGAGATGATTTGGATGGCGCTGTACGAGGAAGCCAGGAACTAACTGGTACAGGAAGAGCAAGATCTTATAGTACACCTCAAGGACGATTGCTATCGGAAAATGAAACCAATGATCTTGGAAATGCTGCATTTATGAAAACGATGGCTCTACCAGCCCTGTTATTTACCGTATTATTTTTAGGGTCACTTTTGGTATTTGGAATTTATTTTAGTTCATAATAATGATAAAATATTTTTAGAATAGGAGTGAAAATAGTGGAAAAAGAAAAAATCGACCTGGGAGACGGAACTTTAGAAAATAAGAAGAAAAAGAAACGGATCAGAGTAAGAATTTTATCGATTTTATTGGTTCTCGTTCTTCTTTTAGGCTCTTCTTATGCTTTCTTTACTTTAACTAAAACAGGAGAAAAACAAAACATTATTAAAATTGGAAAACTCTCTTTGTCATTGAGCGAAGGAATTGATAGTGGAATCAAACTGGAAAATGCTGTTCCTACTACCATTGATAAAGGGCTTTCCGGAACGCCTTATCATTTTTCCATTACCAATGATGGAACGGTAGATGCTAATTATAATGTTTATTTGGATAATACTGGTACAATCGAAGATCCGTTTATGTTCTATTATGCTTTGAAGAAAAACGGAAAAATTATTGTTCTTGATTACCTCAATTCCTTTGATGTTTTGTCTTTTGGAGTGATAAGCCCTGGTGAAACAGTAGACTATGATTTATATATTTGGTTAGATTATAATGACGATGGAAGTAGTATTACGAGCGGGCAATATTACCAAGGGACCATCCGCGTGGAATCTACTCAACAAAGAGTTCAGAAGTTATCAGATTATATCAAACGTGCTTGTGATGGAACGAATAATTGCATGAACGAATCGGATGGTTTTACGTATTTTAAACAGAATTACTATGGATCGGACACTACGAAAAAATATATTTGGTATTCTGGAAAGTTATGGCTTGTTACGGGTTATGATTCGGATGGAAATGTTGAAAGTTGGTTGAATGAAGAGTTCCTTCCGACTTTAGATAATTATCAGAAGTATTTGGTAGTAGACTATTCTTGGAATTATTCTACACTTTCCTCTACGGGAGCACAGTATCAAACTCCAATTGGAAAGGAAACGATTGTCAAGTCACCAGTTGGATTATTAAATACCTGGGACGTTTTTCAAGCTTCGGATGGAGATAATTCTATGACGGGAGCGGATACAATCATATCAGGTAATATAGGAGGGAGTCACTACTATCTTGGAAATGCCAATTTAGAAGGCAAGGTTGCCGTAGCGGGTTCAGGACTCATTTCTTATGGTCTTTACGAGTTGGGAAGTACAACGATGCCTGGAGTGACTCCTTCCGTCGTATTCAATAAAAATGCCAAGGTGGCGTCTGGTATAGGAACAAAGGAGAATCCTTATCTTTTGGATGGAACCATATCAACTGGAAGCGGTTATCTATTGAATAGCGTTCCAAGCGGTTCTTATGTTGCCCTAGGAAATGGGTTAAATTATTCTTATCGTATTAGTAGAGTGGAAAATGGGCTAACAAAAGTGACGTCTACGTATCCTTTGATGGTAAAAAAAGTGACAGACACTTCTGAAGATTATAATAATTTAATTGTATACCGAACGGGAACTGCGCAAGCGAATGCTACTAATACCTTCTATTATCGAACTTATGCCTATCTTGTGGGTTCTACTGAATTAAACTATGATGCGACTTCTAAAAATTATCCCTTGGCTTACTTTTTAAATCAAGATTTCTTGGGCTTGTTAAATGGATATTTTTCTATAGAAGACCTTAACTTTATTGCGACGAATCGAAAATGGTATCTTAATTCGGTTTCTTCTACGGAAAGTTACAAGAATGCACTCGGTACTTCTGGAACAGCAGTTACTGCTACAGTTGGATTGCCAAGTCTTGCAGAAAGAAGCTGGGACTTGGAATCCCATCCTTTGGTTTCAAGTACAAATGGAGGATACCGCAATATGCTTATGACCCATAATGGCACACAGTTTTATTATTTTAATCCAAAACATACTTCTGGTTCCTTTGCAACAGTGATTCCTTCGTTCTATTTAAAAGAAAATGTTGTGATTAAGAGTGGAAGAGGAACGAAAAATGATCCTTACATATTGAGACTCGCAAATCCCGATGAGTATTGATACACAAATCTCTATTGTCTAAAAAGGATATCATGTTGAATGAGAGAAAGATTCAATTTTTCAATTGAATCTTTTTGTATGAAAAGATTGACGAAAGAAGAGAAGTGTGTTATTTTAATGGTGACACAGAAAAGTGTTTTTATTTTGATTTAAAAACATAAAATAAGGAAAGGTGAGAATATGGCTAAAACGAAGCAAAATAAGAAAGAAAAAAGAGAAAAGGGATCTTTATTAAGTCGTCTTGCCACTTGGTTTGTAGGTTTAAAGAAAGAGTTTAAAAGGATTCATTTCCCAAGTAAGAAGGAAATGGTAAAGTATTCTTTTGCTACAATTATCTTCATTGTTTTCTTTGCCTTATTCTTTTATGCAATTGATGTATTGTTTGCATTATTGCAGTCATTAGGAAGGTAGGGGATCGTTATGGAGAAACAATGGTATGTTGTCAATACGTATTCAGGACATGAGAACAAGGTAAAAGAAAAATTAGAGATGCGTGCAGAATCGATGGATATGCAGGAATACATCTATCGAGTCATCGTTCCAGAGCAGACAGAAGTGGAAGTGAAAGATGGCGTTCAGAAGGAAAAGAAGAAAAAGATGTTTCCAGGATATGTTTTAGTGGAAATGGTAATGAGCGATGAGGCTTGGTATGTTGTGCGTAATACTCCAGGTGTTACAGGATTTATTGGATCATCTGGAAAGGGTGCAAAACCAACGCCACTTCAACCTTATGAGGTTGATCATATTTTAAATAGTATGGGAATTTCTAGACTTGATGTCGATAAGGAATTGACCGAAGGAACAAAGGTCAAGATCATTGCTGGACCATTCACTGGAATGTTTGGTACGATCGAGGAGATCGATTTGCCGAATCAAAAGATTATGCTTTCGGTTGATTTGTTTGGACAAGAGACTTCAGTAGAAGTAGAACTTTCTCAAATAGAAAAAGCTTAAAAAAGATTGCATTTCAAAAAGGAGTATGTTATTATTTAGGGGCTATATGTTTCATATAGATCAAGTGGGAGGCAAAGCTTTTAAGTAAGCGGATAAATAAGCTAATAGGACCACTCACGAAAACAAAAAATATAGGAGGTGTTTTTCGTGGCAAAAGAAGTTGTTCGGAAAATTAAATTGCAAATTCCAGCAGGAAAAGCAACACCAGCTCCACCAGTTGGAACGGTTTTAGGACCTGCAGGAATCAACTTACAAGAGTTTTGTACAAAGTACAATGACGCAACACGCGACAAGATGGGAGATATTTTACCAGTTGAAATTAGTGTCTATGATGATAGAAGTTTCGACTTTATTATTAAAACTCCACCAACAGGATTCTTATTAAAGAAATATGCAAAAATTGCGAAGGGATCTGTTAAGGGTGCAAATCAAATTGTAGCGACTCTTACCAAAGAACAAATTCGTGAAATTGCAGAAATCAAGTTACCTGACTTGAACTGCTACGATGTCGAAGCAGCAATGAAGATTGTCGAAGGAACTGCTAGAAACATGGGAATCGCTGTTAAGGGTGTCAACGATCAAGAATTAGCTGAACAAGCCAAGGAAGCAGCAGAAGAAGAAAAAGAAATGGCTGCAAGAGAAGCTGAGCTGGAAGAGATGGAAGCTGAAGTTGGTCAAGCTACACCTGAAGTTGAAGTAACAACTGAGAAGACTGAAGAAGCAGAATAATAAATAGGTATTTTGCCTATGTGGGAGGATCCGCATTCCACACATACCACATAAGGAGGAAAATGTTATGAAAAAGAGAAGTAAGAAATATACAGAAGCCGTTTCGAAAGTAGAAAAGAATAAGGCTTATACGAAAGAAGAAGCAGTTAAGTTAGTAAAAGAGACTTCTATTACATCATTCGATGCTTCTGTTGAAGTAGCGATTCGTTTGAATCTCGATACGAAGAAGGCAGATCAACAATTGCGTGGCGCAATTGTGTTACCAAAAGGAACTGGTAAGACGACTCGTGTATTGGTTGTTGCTCGTGGACCAAAAGCAACAGAAGCAAAAGAAGCTGGTGCTGATTACGTTGGAGATACTGATATTCTTGAAAAGATTGAAAAAGAAAATTGGTTTGAATTCGACGTTATGATTGCTACTCCAGATATGATGCCGCTTCTTGGTAAATTAGGACGTGTGTTAGGACCAAAAGGGCTTATGCCAAATCCTAAAACAGGAACGGTAACCTTAGAAGTAGCAAAAGCAGTTGCGGAAGCAAAAGCTGGACGTGTCGAATATCGTACGGATAGTTTTGGTAACGTTCATGGAATCGTTGGAAAAGCATCATTCAGTGAAGAAGACTTACTTGAAAACTTAAATGCTTTTGTTTCAACTATCTTGAAAGTAAAACCATCGACAGCAAAAGGAGAATATGTTAAAAACATTTCCATTACTTCAACGATGGGGCCTGGAATTAAAATTGCATTAAATTCTTTTGACAAATAATCATAGTATGATATAATAAATACGAATTTGTGGTGCCATAGACAGTAGGTGATAAGTAAATCCTACCGAGGAACTAACTTGTAAAAAGGTTCTTCTGTCTTGGACAAAAGGACCTTTTGTTATGGTATCAAAGAAAGGAAGAAGGTGAAATTCTATGGCAAGTGCTAAAATTTTAGCAGCGAAGCAGGAGACAATTGATGAAATTAAATCTTGTGTCGAGGGAGCTTCTACGATCGTCCTATTCGATTACCGTGGTCTTACCGATGGGGAAACCAAAGAATTGAGACGTGCTCTTCGTGAGTCTGGGTCAGATTACAAAGTTTATAAGAATACTTTAATGGCTCGTGCATTTAACGATTTATCGATCGATTTAAATGAAGCATTGGCAGGCCCTAGTGCATTGGCATTTGGAACTGATCAAATTGCTCCAATTAAAGCTTTGACGGACTTTGCTAAAACACATCCATCTTTGGTTTTAAAAGTTGGTATGGTTGATGGTGAAAAAGCTGATCAATCAAAATTAAAGGAATATGCAACAATCCCATCAAGAGAAGGATTGCTTACAATGCTTGCTGGTGGTATGATTGCAATACCAAGAGATTTGTCAATTTGCTTAAATCTCTATGCAGAACAAAAAGAAAATTAATTTAGAAAATATGGAAGGAGAAAAAGAAAATGGCTAAATTAAACAAGGAAGACTTTATTGCTTCTTTAAAAGAAATGAATCTTTTAGAAATTAAAGAGTTAGTAGACGCTATGAAGGAGGAATTTGGAGTAGATCCATCTGCTGTTGCAGTTGCTGCTCCAGGAGCTGCTGCCGCTGGTGCTGCTGATGAAGGATCTAGCACAGTAAACGTAGTATTAGCTGATGCTGGTGCTGCTAAAGTTGCAGTTATCAAAGTAATTCGTGAAATTACTGGACTTGGATTAAAAGAATCTAAGGACATTGCAGATGCTGCTGGCTCTGTTGTAAAAGAAAACGTTTCAAAAGATGAAGCAAATGATATTAAAGCTAAGCTTGAAGAAGCTGGAGCTACAGTTGAATTTAAGTAATTCATAAGAAAAATAATTAATATAGAAAGAAGTATTCAAGATTTGGGATGCTTCTTTTCTTTTGAAAGGAAAAGAAAAATGGAAAACAATTATAGACAATTACAAAGAGAAATTTTAGAAAGGAATTTGATTTCAAGTGATTATGATGTTGCTAGAACTTGTCTTGAGATTAAGGGATCATCGGATATTACAGCTTTAGCATCTTCTTATCAAATCCCAGAGCCTATCGTTTATGAATTTATTACTTGTCTTGGTGCTTTATTAGGACAAGATGAAGATTTTCGGCGGATAACAACGAGACAGTTAGTGAAAAGAAAATAGGTTTTTTCATCCATTATGAGTCTTGACAGAAATTCTGATTTAAGGTATAATCTTCATTACGAGAGGAGCTAACTATTGATTGTAGTGAATAGTTAGCTCTTTACTTTTTATATAGGGATGATGGAATGGGACAATACTTTAGCAACGAACAATTACCGAGTAAGATAAAGACCTTTGAAACAATGCTTCTTGGAACCAAATATGAATTCTTTACGGATAATGGAGTGTTCTGTAAAGATTATTTGGATTTTGGCAGTAGATTGTTGCTAGAGAGTATTCCTCCTTCTGAAGTGGGAAAAGAGATACTTGATGTTGGTTGTGGTTATGGACCAATTGGAATCATTCTTGCAAAACAGTATGGAAGCCATGTGGATATGGTTGATATCAATAAAAGAGCTGTTCATTTGGCTAAGATGAATGCCAAACGAAATGGAGTAGAGAATCTTGTTACTATTTCGGTAAGTCATTGTTATGAAAATGTTACGAAAAAGTATTCGACGATTGTGACCAATCCTCCCATTCGAGCGGGGAAACAAGTTATTTATGAGATTCTATTCAAAGCGAAAGAACATTTATTAGAACATGGTAATTTATATTTGGTGATTCGAAAGGATCAAGGAGCAAAATCTGTCATGACTGATCTTGAAAGAGAGTATCATGTAGAGGTGTTGGAACGAAAGAAAGGTTTTTTCATCTTAAAATGCAGTTTTTGATTGACTTGTTGAACTACTTATGTTATTAATATAAATTGGCAACGTATTATTTTTAGAAATATGTTCTTTGACTTATCATGAAATATAGGGGTGAATATTTGTGGCATATAAGGTAATTAATTGTGGAGATCATCGCAAGAGAAGAAGTTATTCAAGAATCAGAAATACGTACGAATTAAGGGATTTGTTGGAGATCCAAAAGAAATCATATCAGTGGTTTATTGAAGTCGGAATTAAGGAAGTATTCGACGATCTTTTTCCTGTGGAAGATTTTTCAGGAAGAATTTCATTGGAGTTTGGGGATTATCATTTTGATGAACCTAGATATTCCATCAAGGAAAGCAAGGATAGGGAGTCAACTTATTCTGCTCCTCTGAAAGTGGAAGTAAGACTTTTCAACCATGAAACGGGAGAAGTAAAAGAACAAGAAATTTTCTTAGGGGATATGCCAGTTATGACGGATGCTGGAACCTTTGTTATCAATGGGGCAGAACGTGTTATTGTTTCCCAGTTGGTACGTTCTCCAAGTGTTTATTTCAATCGTGAAATCGACAAGAATGGTCGTTCTTTGATCACGTCTCAAATTATTCCAACACGTGGTACTTGGTTGGAGTTTGAAACCGATGCGAGGGATGTACTTTACGTAAGAATCGATCGTACGAGAAAAGTTCCAATGACAACATTACTTCGTGCGTTTGGATTATCAAGTGATGAAGAGATCTTGAAGCTATTTGGTGACGATGAATACTTGAAGAATACGATTGCGAAGGATTCTACCAAGAATACCGATGAAGCTTTAATTGAAATTTATGAAAAATTACGCCCTGGAGAACCAGCAACCCTAGATTCTTCGAAGAACCAAATCATTACGCGTTTCTTTGATGAATTCCGCTATGATTTAGCAAAGGTTGGTCGTTATAAGTTCAATCGTAAATTGAATGTAGTGGACCGTCTTTTGAATCAAACATTAGCAGAAGATATCAAAGTAAACAAAGAAGTAGTAGTATCGAAGGGAACCTTAATTACCAAAGATATATTAGAACAATTACGCCCTATTTTTGAATCTGGTTATGGAGTAAAGAGCGTAACCATCAACGAAGAGTTGGATTCTTATGATAAGTTACAACAAATTGTCATTCAAAGTCCAGAAAATAAGAAAGAAAAATTAGTTGTGTTAGGAAATGATCAGACAATTACTGAAAAACGTTTGACGATTTCGGATGTGTTTGCCGCAGTTTCTTCTTACTTGAACTTACTACATGGAGTCGGAAACTTCGATGAAATCGACCATTTAGGAAACCGTCGTGTTCGTCAAGTTGGAGAACTACTTCAAAATCAATTCCGTATTGGTGTTTCTCGTATGGAACGTGTGATTCGTGAGAGAATGACGACACAGGAAATGGAAGAAGTTACCCCTAAAACACTTATCAATATTCGTCCAGTGACAGCTGCGATGAAAGAATTCTTTGGTAGTAGTCAATTGTCACAATTTATGGACCAAACAAACCCTGTGGCAGCTCTTACCAACAAACGTCGTTTATCGGCTTTAGGACCAGGAGGATTATCAAGAGATCGTGCTGGTGTTGAAGTACGTGACGTCAACGTTTCTCACTATGGTCGTATTTGTCCAATTGAATCACCAGAAGGACCTAACATTGGACTTATCACTTCTTTAGCAAGTTATGCGAAGATCGATGATTATGGATTTATTATGACTCCATATCGTAAAGTAGTTGATTCTAAAATTACGGATGAAGTGATCTATATGACTGCAGATGAAGAACAAGATTACATCATTTCACAATCGACAGTTACCACCGATAAAGATGGTAAGATGACAGATGCAAAAGTCAATGCTCGTTTCCGTGGTGAAAATATTTTAGCAAAACCAGAACAAGTAGACTTTATCGATGTATCACCTCAACAGGTTGTATCGGTTACGACAAGTTGTATTCCGTTCTTGGAACACGACGATGCTACTCGTGCTTTGATGGGTGCGAACATGCAGCGTCAATCGGTACCTCTTCTTCAAGCAGAAGCTCCTTTGATTGGAACGGGAGTTGAACACATTGCAGCGAAGGATAGTGGAGCGGTTATCGTTACAAAAGCAGATGGTGTTGTCGAATACGTTGATGCGAAGAAAATTATCGTTAAAAATAAAACAGGAAAAGATACTTACTATTTAGCAAACTTTGAACTTTCGAACTCTGGAATTTGTAACCATCAAAGACCAATTGTCAAGGTTGGAGATAAAGTGGTTCGTGGAGAAACGATCTTAGCAGATGGACCAAGTACCGATATGGGAGAACTTGCCCTTGGTAAGAATATGACCGTAGCTTTCATGACCTTCAATGGATACAACTACGAGGATGCGGTTATCTTAAATGAAAATCTAGTCAAAGATGATAAGTTTACTTCTCTTTATCTAGAAGATTATGAAATGCAGTGTCGTGAGACAAAGTTAGGACCAGAAGAAATCACACGTGATATTCCGAATGTCAGTGAAGAAGCTCGTCGTAACTTGGACGAAAATGGTATTGTTACCATTGGTACGGAAGTAAAAGAAGGAGACATTTTAGTTGGTAAAGTAACACCAAAAGGAATGGCTGAACTTACTTCAGAAGAAAAATTATTACATGCCATCTTTGGAGAAAAAACTCGTGAAGTGAGAGATACTTCATTACGTGTTCCACACGGTGGAGATGGAATCGTTCACGATATTAAAATTTATTCAAGAAAAGATAACGATGAATTGCCAGTTGGAGTTTCCAAAGTAATTCGTGTCTATATCATTCAAAAGCGTAAGATTCAAGTGGGAGATAAAATGTCAGGACGCCACGGAAACAAAGGTGTTATTTCCTTGATTCTTCCACAAGAAGATATGCCATATTTACCAGATGGTCGTCCAGTTGATGTGATGTTAAATCCACAAGGTGTTCCATCTCGTATGAACTTAGGACAGATTCTAGAATTACACTTAGGTATGGCTGCTAAGAAGGAAGGATATCATGTAGCAACTCCAGTATTTGATGGAGCGCACATTGAAGATATTCAAAAAGCGATGAAAGAAGCAGGAATGGATGAAGACGGTAAGACTATTCTTTACGATGGTCGTACCGGAGAACCATTTGACAACCGTATTTCCGTTGGTGTCATGTACATGATTAAACTTCATCACATGGTCGATGATAAGTTACATGCACGTTCGACGGGACCTTACTCTTTGGTAACACAGCAACCACTTGGTGGTAAAGCGCAATTTGGTGGTCAAAGATTCGGAGAAATGGAAGTTTGGGCCCTTTATGCATATGGAGCAGCACATACTTTACAGGAAATCTTAACCGTCAAATCAGATGATGTTGTAGGACGTGTTAAAGTTTACGAAGATATCGTCAAAGGTCAAGAGATCAATGAAGCAGGAGTTCCAGAATCATTCCGAGTCTTGATGAAAGAATTCCAAGCATTGGGACTTGATGTTTCGATTATCAACAAGCAAGGAGAACAGCTTGACTTGAAGCAGATCGAAGACGATGAGGACCACGATGATGTGAAGTTATCGATCGATGAATTGGAAGTAGCAAAACCAATTGAAGAAGAAACAAAAGACGAGGATGAGGACGATGATTTGGAATCAGAGGAACTTGATCTCGGAGAGTTGTCGGAAGAAGATATGGAACTTGATGATATGGAAGGAGAGGATGAATAATGTTAGCAGTAAATGATTTTGAAGCGATCAAAATTGGCATTGCCTCTCCTGACAAGATCAGGGAATGGTCATATGGTGAAGTAAAAAAACCAGAAACCATCAACTATCGTACGTTACGACCAGAACGTGATGGATTGTTCTGTGAAAAGATTTTTGGACCAACCAAAGATTTTGAATGTGCTTGTGGAAAATACAAGCGTGTTCGTTACAAGAATATTGTCTGTGACCGTTGTGGCGTTGAGGTAACTCGTTCCAAAGTAAGAAGAGAGAGAATGGGACATATCGAACTTGCTAGTCCTGTTTCTCATATTTGGTTCTTCAAAGGAGTTCCAAGTAGAATGGGGCTTGTCTTAGATATGAGTCCAAGAGATCTAGAAGAAGTTCTTTACTTCGTCAGTTACGTTGTCATCGACAAAGGAATTACTCCTTTAGAGAACAAACAAACTTTATCGGAAAAAGAATATCGTGCTTACTATGAAAAGTATGGTAATGGATTCAAAGTAGGAATGGGTGCGGAAGCCATCAAAGAACTTTTGAAAAAAGTAGACTTGAAGGCAGAAATCGATGGTATTTCCAAAGAGTTAGAAACAGCACAAGGACAAAAAAGAACTCGTCTATTAAAGAGAATTGATGTCTTAAATGCTTTTTATCAATCTGATCAAAAGCCAGAGTGGATGATTTTGGATGCGATTCCTGTCATTCCACCTGACCTAAGACCAATGATTCAGCTAGATGGTGGACGTTTTGCGACAAGTGATTTGAATGACTTGTATCGTCGTGTCATCAACCGTAACAATCGTTTGAAAAAGTTAATTGATTTAGGTGCTCCAAGCATCATCATTCAAAACGAAAAACGTATGTTACAGGAAGCAGTTGACGCCCTATTTGACAACGGAAGACGTGGAAGAAGCGTCACTGGTGCTGGAAATCGTCCTCTCAAATCACTTTCTAGTATGTTAAAAGGTAAACAAGGACGTTTCCGTCAAAACTTACTTGGTAAACGTGTTGATTATTCTGGACGTTCCGTTATCGTCGTTGGGCCAAGTCTTAAAATGTATCAATGTGGTATTCCAAAAGAAATGGCTTTGGAATTATTCAAACCACATGTTATCAATGGCTTAGTCGATCGTGATATTGCTCATAACATAAAAGCTGCAAAGCGTTTGATTGAAAATCAAGATCCTGTTGTTTGGGATGTTGTCGAAGATGTCATCAAAGAACATCCAGTTCTTTTGAACCGTGCGCCTACGCTTCATAGACTTGGTATTCAAGCATTTGAACCAAAATTAGTTGGTGGTAAAGCCATTCGTTTGCATCCACTTGTATGTCCTGCGTTCAATGCAGACTTCGATGGAGACCAAATGGCAGTTCACGTACCACTTTCGGAAGAAGCGCAAGCAGAAGCTCGTATTTTGATGTTAGGATCGAATAACATCCTTCATCCAAAGTCAGGAGATCCAATCGTAACACCAAGCCAAGATATGATCTTAGGTAACTATTATATTACGATGGAAAAAGAAGGTGCAGAAGGAGAAGGACGTATTTTCAAAAACGATGCCGAAGCGTTGATGGCTTATAGCAGAAAAGAAATTACGTTACATGCTCGTATCGCGATTCCTGTTAATTCCTTTAAGTATAAGATCTTTACCGAAGGACAACATGGAAAATATTTGGTTACGACGGTTGGTAAGTTGTTATTTAATGAAATTTTACCAGATTCCTTCCCATACGTGAATGAACCAAGCGACGAGAACATTCAGATGATCACTCCAAATAAGTATTTCTTAGATCAAGGAGTTAACATTCCTGAGACAATCAAAGAAATGCCTCTGGTTCAACCTTTTGCAAAAGGAACTTTAGAGAAGCTGATCGCTCAAGTATTTAAACGTTATAAAACGACAGAAACATCAATCATGCTCGATAAGATGAAAGACTTAGGATTCAAATATTCGACGCTTGCTGGAATTACCATTTCGATGGCTGACGTTGCGACAAGTAAACACAAAGATGAATACGTTGAAGAAGGTCAAGCTATGGTCGATAAGATCAACAAGCAATACACCAAAGGTTTGATTACGGAAGAAGAACGTCATAATAAAGTCATTGAAACATGGCATGGAGTGACCGGAAAGGTTCAAAAAGAACTAGAGGGAATTTCGAAGTCAGATATCGATAATCCAATCTTCATGATGATGAACTCCAAAGCCCGTGGTAACATTTCCAACTTTACTCAGGTTGCTGGAATGCGTGGACTGATGAGTAAACCAAATGGAGATCCAATCGAAATTCCAGTACTTTCGAACTTCCGTGAAGGACTTTCGGTTTCAGAATTCTTCTTATCGACACATGGTGCTCGTAAGGGAAGTGCTGATACGGCTCTTAAGACCGCAGACTCTGGTTACTTGACGAGACGTCTTGTCGATGTTGCTCAAGACATGGTGGTAAGAGAAGAAGACTGTGGAACTGATCAAGGTGTCGTTGTTCGTGATTTCATAAACGAAAAGACTGGTACAGTTATCGAAAGCTTGAGAGATCGTATTGTTGGTCGTTATGCCAACAAGAAAATCTTACATCCTGAAACGAAAGAAATTATCGTTGATAAATTAGAATTCATTACCGAATCTCTTGCCGATAGGGTCATTGCCGCAGGAGTGAAAGAAGTAGAAATTCGTACGATTTTAACATGTAATACTGTCAATGGTGTTTGTCAAAAATGTTATGGTCGTAACTTAGCAACAGGTAACTTAGTGGAAATTGGAGAAGCAGTTGGAGTTATGGCAGCGCAATCCATTGGAGAACCTGGAACTCAGCTTACCATGCGTACATTCCATACTGGTGGAGTTGCTGGTGGAGAAGATATCACCCAAGGTCTTCCAAGAGTTCAAGAATTATTCGAAGCTCGTAATCCAAAAGGAAAAGCAACCATTGCTGAAATCGATGGTAAGGTTACCAAGATTACGGAAGATCATGGTAAATTCAAGATCAGTATTACCAATAAAGTGGAAACCAAAGATCACGTTACCAACTATGGTACGAAGTTAGCCGTTGAAAAAGGTGACACGGTTGTCTGTGGACAATGCTTAACCGAAGGAGCAATCAGTCCAAAAGAGTTGTTGGCAGTCACCGATCCAATTACAACACAAGAATACATCTTAAAAGAAATTCAAAATACGTATCGTTCACAAGGTGTTGATATTTCAGATAAACATATCGAAATTATCGCCCGTCGTATGATCAATAAGATTCGTATTGTCGAAGATGGAGATACTGCATTGTTACCTGGATCATTGGTTAACATTCATGAATTTACAGCACTCAATCAAGAAGCAATCATTCAAGGAAAGAGACCAGCTACTGGTAAACCAGTTATCCTTGGTATTACCAAAGCCTCTTTGGAAACAGATTCTTTCTTATCGGCTGCATCATTCCAAGAAACAACTCGTATCTTGACAGATGCTGCAATCAAAGGAAAAGTCGATCCACTTGAGGGATTAAAAGAAAATGTCATCATCGGAAAACTTATCCCTGCAGGAACTGGATTAAAACATTATCAAAGTGTTGATTATGAATTAGAAAAACAGTTCACAGATGAAGAACCTCTTGATGCATTGGAAGACGAATTTATGGAATAAGGTCATTTTGACCTTATTTTTTTGCTTTATTATCTATTTTGTGATATAGTAAGCACATTTAAAAAAGGAGTGAAAACTATGAGGGATCCTAGAATCGTTGAATTGTTAAAACCGTATCCAGATTTAGTATGCGATCGTGTTTTTTTACGTAGTTATGAAATGGTGCAGAAGATAATATCTTTGAACTATTGGAATGATCCCAAGTTTCAACCGTTGTTGACCTCAACTGTTTGGAGCAGCAATCC
>CARZYU010000008.1:0-9829 GCA_949113215.1 uncultured Bacilli bacterium
GCGGCTGCTGGCACGTAGTTAGCCGGAGCTTTCTTGAAAGGTACCGTCACTCCTAGGTCATTTCCTACCTAGGTCGTTCTTCCCTAACAACAGAATTTTACAATCCAAAGGACCGTCATCATTCACGCGGCATTGCTCGTTCAGGGTTTCCCCCATTGACGAATATCCCTAACTGCTGTCTCCCGTAGGAGTCTGGGCCGTGTCTCAGTCCCAATGTGGCCGATCAACCTCTCAGTTCGGCTACGCATCGTTGCCTTGGTAGGCCATTACCCCACCAACAAGCTAATACGCCGCAGGCTCATCTTCAAGCGAAGCTTTAAAGGCTCCTTTTAATATAGAACAACGTATCGTTCTAGATATCATCCGGCATTAGCAATCATTTCTAACTGTTATTCCAGACTCGAAGGCAGATAACCTACGTGTTACTCACCCTTGCGCCACTAAGTGGGAATCCATTTCCATTCTCGTGCAAGCACTCAAACTTCTATGGGCCACTTCGTACGACTTGCATGTCTTAGGCATGCCGCCAGCGTTCATCCTGAGCCAGGATCAAACTCTCAATAAAATTTATTTATTTGGTTTGTTTATTATTTTTTCCTAGCTACTCAAAATTGACGTTTTGCTTAGTTTTCAAAGATCATTCTCTTTCTTGGTGCCTTTTCACAAGGTGCGTTACTAATATACCAAATTCATCTCTCGAAGTCAACCACTTTTTTACATTTTTTTCAAAAAGTTTTTGAAGTCCATTTGGCATAAATTAACATCGGCTTTTTTGCTCGATGTGTTACCAATATACCAAGTATATTCTACACTGTCAACACTTTCTCCGTTTTATTTTCGAAAAAAGCATTCTCGAACTTTTGGACGTCCATTTGACGTTTTCCATCGCCGACGTTTTATTACTATAGCAAAACCAAAATAGGAAGTCAACAACAATTTTCTTTTTTTATGTTTCGCTTCGTAATCTTTATTAATATATGCACTTCATGAAAAGAAATGACCGAATTTTATTTAAAAAAATAAAGTCACACTTTGGTGCCTTTATACTTTAAATAAATTTGATAGTAGTCTTCAACCGTTCCCTTTTCAAACGGAAAGGACTTCGCTCTTGCTCGATCAATCAAATTTGTCAGTTCTGATTTTAAAATTCGGTCTAATTCTTCGGAATAATGCATGATTGATTTATGGTAATTGTATTCTCCTCGATCTAAAACTTTAAACGATCCATCCGAAAAAATTCTAAGATCCAAATCATAATCGATGTACTTGATCGTATCCTCTTCGACTAGAAAAGGAGAAGCAATATTGCAGTAATAATAAATTCCATCCTTTTTGTATTGTCCTATGACGTTATACCATTGATTACGGAAAAAATAGAGAATGGCTGGCTCTTTGGTTCGCCAACTTCTTCCATCGGCCTCTGTCACCTTCGTCCTCTCATTTCCAAACACCAAATAGTCCGAATGAATTTCGAGTAGGACCGCTTCGTTCCAAGTGCGATGAATATTCCCGTTATGTTTATAACAATGAATGGAGTAACGTTTTCCTATTTTTAATTCTTCCATGTCTGTTCCTCGTCTTCTTGATTTCGATTTCTCAATTATCGATCTTTCTTATGCAAATAGGAATAACCCCACATTACCAAAGCCAACAATACCAAAGATTGGTTTATCATACATTTCAAAAATAAAGTTTTGGAATGACTTTGCTATATTATTAAGAGTTTCTCGCATTTTATCACGCTCCTATAGAAAGTATAACAAAAAAAAGACCAGGAGAAAACCCTAGTCGTTCATTTCGATTTCTTTTACAAACTCTTTGACTTGTTTTTTGACAACGAACGTCGACGTAATATCTAAAATAGAATAGACAATTAAGAAGATTCCTATCACCTTCGTAAGAGCTACTGCACTACCGAATGGATTGAACATTAAAACAACTCCACAAACCAAAGTAATGAGTGCCATAATCAAAGTACTCGTCCACACTTTTGGTTGATATTCTTTGATCTGAAAAGCATACTGAATTTTAATTGCACTGCTGATCGTCATCCAAAGTCCTAATACCAAAGGAACAATAGAAGCCATCGCTTTAGGATTGATTACCAAGAATAATCCTGCTAGTAATGCCATAATCCCATAAGCAATGTTCAACCCTAAATCATTTTCCACATTTCTCGAACGATAATAACTGATAAAACTTACAATCGCAATGGCAAAAAAGAATCCTCCTAATATATAGGAAAAGGTTGTTAAAATTTCACTGGATTTCCAAACGAGAAAAATCCCGATCAACAAAAGCCCAACGGAAACAACTGTCGAATTTCGAAAATAACTTTTATGTTCCTTTTTAGCTTTTCCCTTTCGTTTTGGATTTCGAATCACTTCTGCTTCTTGTTCTTCCCTTTTCATTGGTTTCACCTCTATCTCCTTCAGTATAGCATGTTTCTTCCTCCGTTACAATCTCCCTCGAAGAAGGAATTTTGATAGTGCTCTGATTTTTCAAGCGACTCACTCTTTCATAAATCAGCAGATGCCGTTTGCTAAACATGGAGCGAATCACCTGGCAGTAAAAGAACAGTTCCAATACGAGCAGCAAAGCAATCATCACTCCTAAAAGGACTTGATAATACCAATAAGAACTTAGAAACCAATCAAACAAGTAAGAAATAATGCGATAATTTCCAAACAACAACAAAAACAAGAAACCATATTTGATCAGATACTGATACCAAGATGCTTCTTTTCCTTCCAAATGTACCATCTTTAGTTTCACCATTCTCTTTCCAAGCGTCTTTCCTTTCGATAAGATAGGAATCAACACAAAGAAGAAAATAAGACTACCATAGGAAATGATCCAAAAGAATCTAGCTCCAGAAAAGACAATAGAAAGAACCACCATCGTAACGATAGAGAAACAAAGATCAAATAAGAAAGCCACCAATCGTCTTAAAAACGAAATTTCTTTTCCTCTTTGATAGGAAGTCTCATCCAACTTTTCTTTGCTTGGCAAAAGTTTAGAAACCAAAGGAGAAATCCAAAAACCGATCATTCCTCCTAGTGTATTGATCATCAAATCATCTACGTCAAACAAACGATAACTTCTAGGATAAATAAAGTACAAACCCGTCAATTGAGTCAATTCAAAGAACAAACTGAGAAAAAAAGAAAGTAACAATGTTTTTCCCCATGAGCACTTAAAGTAATATCGTAAATAAATACCAAAAGGAACAAACATAGCAAGATTGAATAACACGGTATAAACAGAGGGATTTTTCAAAAAAGCCATAACTCCGGAAGAAAAATCGATTGTTTTGATCATGTCCATAATAAATTGAAATGGAATCCACTGGGCATGATAAATTGGAATCTTTGCCAAAGCTTCTTTGGAGGGAAGTGGTAAGATGACCAAAAAATAGATTGTCATTAAATACAACACAAACGAATAAACAATCAACGTTCGCAAAAAGGGAATCGATCCAAACTTGCGGTATTGATATAAGATATAAGGTAACGTAATCAAAAAAGCAATCAACGGAAAAAGTACCATTGCTGTTTTAATAGGAATAAGATAACTCGTCATAGTCTCCTCCTCGCCTTTTTATTGTACTATAAAACAGCACAAAAAAAATGACAATTTTGTCATCTTTTCTTTTGATAAACGAATGGCCTTGTCGAAGAAGTTTGAACTTCCGTGATACGGAACCCCATTGATTCTTTAGGCTTTCCCTTTTCTCTTTCTACAGCGCCTCGCAAAATCAGAGCCTGTTCTCTTGGTGAGAAGCCAGCCATCAACTGTTGATAACGAACCCATCCATCGGTTCCATAGCGTTCACAAATCTTGGAACACAAAGAACGAACGGCTGTATTTTCTTGATTTGTTTCTGTAAGCAACCCTAAGTTTGGATTGTGAATTCCTATTTCTGATAAAAATTGTTGTGAGGTAAGTCCCCATACATTTGGCATAATAATCCCCCTTTTCGAATGTGTAGCTCATTATACCATTCTTTCTTAGTTTTGTCAATTTTTATTGTGTATCTTCAAAAGATTAAAGGTAAAAAGCTTTCCTTGTTGCATACAATACCGTAGGTGATAATATGGTAAATATTGTAAATTATACTACGAAAGAGTTAGATCTTCTTGCACGTTTGATGAGAGCAGAAGCATTAGGCGAGGGTGACTATGGAATGTTAATGGTAGGAAATGTCGGGGTGAATCGGGTTTTAACCGATTGTCTTGATTTTAAAAATATTCGTACCATAACAGAAATGGTCTACCAAACTCCAGGAGGGTTTGTCGGCGTAACGAGTCCACTCTTTTATAGTTCAGCTACCACGAAAGAAAAAGAACTCGCAAGAAGAGTACTAAGAGGGGAATACTATTATCCAGCAACCAATGCTCTTTGGTTTTATGCTCCAGCATCCAATGCTTCTTGTGTTCCACTATGGTATGACCAACGTTTAGCGGGACGTTTTAAGAATCATTGCTTCTACGAACCCTATGCAGGAGTATGCCCACAACTTCATTAAACGAGAGCATATTTCTATTGAATCTCTTTCTTTTGCATGTTATAATAAGGTTGTTCCAAAAAGGAACTTACCATTAGGGGATTAGTTAAATGGTATAATAATGGTCTCCAAAACCACTGTTGGGAGTTCGATTCTCTCATCCCCTGCCATGTGAACAAATTGGACCATCGTGTTCATTTGTATATAAATATAGGGAGTGTTAAGTATGAATAATGAAGAAAGAAAAGAATTGCTAAAAGAAATGAAAAGTGATCCAATTGATTGTTTTGGTTTAAGTAAAAAAGGGTTGCATTCGGAGGAGGAAAATCAAGCGACTATTTATGATTCTTTTTGATTAGAAGATAGTCTAAGAATAATTTCTGCTCGTGATAACTTAAATGAAATTAAATCAATGCTTTCACCACGACTTGATAAAAATACAGGTTTGTATAGCGTAACAGTGGGAGACGTTAATTCAGATTATTATTATTTTGCCACAATGTTTAATAGGATGTCTAATTCAGTTTATTCACAAAGAGTTTGGCGTAATGTATCTCTACTGGAAGGAATAATTAAAAATATTCGAAGAGATTATCTTCAGAATATAGAGCGTACTATTTCTCAACATAATTTTGGCGGAACTATGAATCAAGAAGAAAATAAACAGAATCAAGAAGAAAATAAACATTTATAAAATTAGGAAACTTGTTCAGATTCTGTGCCATTCGAATATGAAACTCCAATGTTTGGAGTTTTTCTTTGTTTCTATTTTCATTTCGGGTATAATAAAAAAGAAAGGATGATGAAGATGGAAAAAGCAAAAGTATATTTTACGAAAGAAATTACAAAAGATAGTTTAATTAAGATTTACGATGCTTTAAATCAAGAATTGAAAGGAAAAGTAGCCGTTAAGATTTCCACCGGGGAACCAGGTGGTCATAACTTCTTAAATCCCAGTTTGATCGAGGGATTGGTTCAAAAACTAAATGGAACCATTGTCGAATGCAATACGGCGTACGAGGGAAAAAGAAATACCACAGAAGCTCATTGGCAAGCGATCAAAGACCACGGATTTTTAGACATTGCTCCTTGTGACATCATGGATGAAGAAGGAGAGATGGAACTTCCTGTACCAAATGGAAAACGAATTCATAAAAACTACGTAGGAACCCATCTTACTCATTATGATTCCATGTTAATGTTATCTCATTTTAAAGGTCATGCGATGGGTGGCTTTGGAGGAGCTCTTAAAAACATGTCGATTGGAGTTGCTTCTGCTCATGGAAAAGCTTACATCCACGGTTCTGGAGAAGAAGAACATATTTGGGATGGAGATCATGATTCTTTCCTAGAGAGTATGGCGGATGCCGATGCTTCTATCATCGCTCACTTTGGAAAAGAAAACTTAGCCTATATCAACATTGCGAATAACTTATCGGTAGACTGTGATTGTGACAGTAATCCACACGATCCAGAAATGGCAGACATCGGAATTTTTGCGAGTCTTGATCCAGTTGCCATCGATCAAGCATGTTACGATGCCGTTGTAAATTCTAACGACGAGGGCAAAGCATCTTTGATCGAACGAATGGATTCACGAAATGCAACGCATATTTTGGAGCAAGCTGTTTTAGAGGATCTCGGTATGAGAGAATACGATTTAATCTCAATCGATTAGAGGAAGCCTTCCTCTTTTTCTTTTACAAAAAAAGAAGCCTTAATGACTTCTTTTTTGTATTTTTTGAAAAGATTCTCCCATGACTAAAAACTCATCTAATTGGGAAAACCCTGGTAGCTTTCGTAGTGATTCCGTACAAGAAGCGATTCCTTGAATGAGATGATGCTCTATAGAAACAATTTCCATTGCATCTTCTATTTGTTTGCCCACCTCCTGAAGAAAAGAATCCTCTATCGTTTTATCATCATTTTTCCATGATACATATTGAGAAATTGCTTTAGGACTTTCTAATTTCAACAATACTAAAATATCTCTTAATTCATCACTCAAAGCATTTTTTTGATACATTTCCCGATAAATAGAACTGAGTTTATTCTGATCTAATGTAATATCATAAACCGTATAAATATCTTTGCTTGTAATAGCATTTACTTTCATCTTGGAACCCTCCTATGATCATTGTATCATAAGAAAAGAAAAACGACTAGAACCCTATTCTTTCATAGAGTTATCTGCTTCACTTGTATAGAGATTTTGATATACCTTACTGTTCTTTAATAATTCTTGATGAGTTCCACTGGCACTTAGTTTTCCTTTGTCGATGACATGGATTACATCCGCATCCATAATGGTCGATAGACGATGAGCTACAATGATGATAGTATGATCCTCTACCAGATCATCGATGGTGCGTTTGATGTATTCTTGACTCTCGTTATCCAAAGCACTCGTCGCTTCGTCAAAGAGAATTACCTTGGTATTCAAAAGCAAAGTTCTAGCAATGGCCAAACGTTGTTTTTGTCCACCCGATAAATTGACTCCACCTTCTCCAATCATTGTTTCGTATTGATCTTTGAGACTCATAATATAATCATCGATATAAGCCTTTTTACATACTTCTCGTACCTCTTCTAAAGTGACATCTTCCTTGACAAGACGGAAATTATCTAAAATCGATACATTAAACAAATAAGGACTTTGACGAATGATCGAAATATTATGACGCAAACTTTCTTCGGTGAGATCTTTTAAATCAATTCCATCCAATTGAATGGATCCTTCGGTTGGATCAAAATAACGAAGTAACAAGTTAAAGATCGTCGATTTTCCATTACCACTTCTACCAACCAAAGCAACTTTTTGATGAGGAGAAACTTCTAAGTCTAGACCTTTTAACGTATATGATTCATCCCCTTTGTATTTAAATTTCACTTGCTTCAATTTTAGTACTCCTTCTGGCTCTTCTAAAGTTACGTTCCCAAACGACTCGTCGTCGTAGAGACGATTTTCTACAAGCTCACCAATTCGTTTTAAGGAAACAGTAATTTTATTGTAACTCACTCCAAAATCACTGATGCTTTCTACCACTTCATCGATACGCCAAATATAAGTCTCAATTACCATGAATAAACTGTACGCAATTTTTCCTTGAATGAAATAATATCCTGCTGTAAAGAGAATGATGAATTGTAAAATGAAGTACGCTAAATTACTGAGACTATAGTACCAAACTTCAAATTTTTTAATTTTTTTCGAATGAGAGAATAAACGATCGATGATGCCAAACACATTCTTTTCGATGTTTTCTTTAATTCCTAATGATTTGATCTCACGAATTCCTGAAATATTCTCCGTCGCAACTTTGACGTAATGATCGGATTCCTTCTTGATTTGTTCTTGTTGCTTCTTGATTTTAGGAAAGAATTTAACGGAAATGAAGCCCATGACAACGGCCAAAGAAACGATTTCCATTCCTAAGAGAAACGACGTTTGAAAGGCGATCACTAAAACAACGATGACAACCATGGAACGACACAACAGTTTAATCATCTTGGCAAGCAGTTCCATAACGCGATCAGGATCCGTATAAATTCGGTTGATAAACTCTCCTACTCCAATTTCTTCAAACGAAGAGGCTGGAAGAGAATCCACTTTGCGATATAGATCTTTGCTGACACTTTTCGTAAATTTAATTTCCAAATAGTTGTAGAGATTATCTCTTGGAATTTGTAAAATGGTATAGAAGATAATGTACATCATTTCCCAGATAGCAAGATAAAAGACAAATCCTGTGACGTCTTTGGCAATCAATAACTCTAAAGCTTTTCCCCAAAAATAAGCACTTAAGATAGAGGGCAAATAAGTGAGAAGAACTAAAATAATATAGAGAAGCAATCTTCCCTTGTCCTTTCTCAAATAATGCCACAATACGGAAAACGATTTTGCTTTTTTCATACGATCACCTACTTCTTGATCTTTTAAAACTGTTCTTCATTATAGCATAGTTTGAAATAAGAAACAAGCATAATCAAATAGAACATAAGACTTTCTCTTTTTGAAAAAGAGTGTTACACTAGAACTACAAAAAGTAGTGAGGTAGTAACATGAAGCGATCAAACGTCCAAGAAAAATTTGCCATTTTGATTCCTGCAAGAGATGAATCAAAAGTCATCGAGAAATTATTGGAAAGCATCGAGCAGCAAACAAGAAAAATCGAAATGAGCGATGTCTATGTCGTCATTGAAACAAAGGAAGATCCTACCTACAAGATTGCAAAAAAACATGGTGCTACCGTATTTATTCGAAGACACTTAGAATTACAGCGAAAAGGATATGCTCTGGATGAAATCGTCAAAGAGATTCTGAAGCAAGGAAAACATTACGATGCTTATTTCATCTTCGATGCCGATAATGTAATTGACTCACACTTTTTAGAGGAAATGACAAAAAGTTATCATGAAGGTTACGATATTGTAATCGGTTATCGTAACTGCAAAAACGGAAGCGATAATATTATCTCAGCTGCCTCATGTCTTTCTTTTTCGTTTCTGAATTTACTAGGAAACAAAAGAAGAATCAAAGAAGGAAAAAGCGTTTTAATCTCCGGAACTGGTTTCTTCATTCGAGGAGATGTTTTAGAATCTTGGAAGGGATTCCCTTTTCATAGTTTAACCGAAGATTATGAACTATCCATTTACCTTTGTCTTCATCAGTTAAGTTCCTTCTACAATGAAAAGGCTATTTTCTACGATGAGCATCCAACAAATTATCATACAACCGTGTTACAGAGAACGAGATGGATTCGAGGATTTTTTGATTCTAGAAAAGAATACCTTCCAAAGATCAAAGCTATTCCAAAAGAAAAAAGAACCAAATCACAGAAGGCTGCCTGTGTTGGAATCATTCCCTATGTTATTCTTTTATCCTTAGCAGGTATTTTACTTCTTTTGAGCATTTCCTTCTTTCTCTATCACGTCATTCAAGAAAGTTCTGTCCTTTCCGACTTAGCCTTAGCAGCTACGGTACTTCTTTTTGTCTACCTTACGCTTCAGATTCTAACTTCGATCTTACTCATTGTCGATAAAAAGCTCAAGTTATCATGGAGGATGAAAATGAAGTGTTTCTTCTTTAATCCTATTTTTCTTTTAAGTTATCTCTTCTGCCTTTTGAGGGCTTTCACGTTAAAAGAGATTACATGGCAAAAGATCGACCATTCTCAAAATGAAATGAACAGGTGATCATATGAAACTAGAACCAATTCTTTCCAATCAGGAATTCTTAAGTTACATTCGTCCCATTTTGAATGATCCAGAATTTGAAAAAAGAAAGGAGTGATGCCATTGCTGGAACCAATAATGAAAGGG
>CARZYU010000008.1:9839-15016 GCA_949113215.1 uncultured Bacilli bacterium
ATCTTTCTTTAAAGGATGTTGCCATTGCAGGACTCCTTCATGATTTTTACACTACGCCTTGGAGGGATCTTCCTAAAGCAAAGTTTCGAAAGAAGCACGGATTTGTTCATGGAAAAATTGCCAAAGAAAATGCTTTAAAATATTTTCCCGAATACATGGATGAACACATTCTAGATAGTATTGAGCACCACATGTTTCCTCTGGTTCTTCCTCCTCATCATTTGGAAGGATGGATCATTACTTTAGCCGATAAATTGGTTTCTTCTGGCGTTTTTCTAGACTATCATGAATGGTTACACTATTTGGGAATCCAAAAAGAAAAAAAATAATACCAGTGATTACACTGGTATTTTTAATTGTTGACCGATTTGAAGAGAATTGCTCGTAAGACCATTTAATGATTTGATCGCATTGACGGTAGTTCCATAACGATTGGCAATTGTCCATAAACTATCATCTCGCTTTACCGTATAAGTAATGTAATTTTGATTCCCTGAACCACTAGTAGGAATCCGAAGTGTTTGCCCAATTCGTAAACTGTTACTCGTAAGACCATTCAGACGTTTTAGCTCATCGACTGTCGTATTAAATTTTTTCGCAATGCTCCAAAGACTATCTCCATTTTGTACGGTATACTGTGTCATAGTAGAACTTTCCCCGTTAGAAGTAGGAATGACTAATACTTGACCGATCGAAAGAGCATCACTCGTCAAGTTGTTAAGCCTTCGAAGTTCCGCTACCGTCGTATTGAATCTTTGGGCGATACTCCAAAGGCTATCACCACTTCGTACCGTATAGGTTGTTCCCGAACTAGGAGGAACGGTCGTTCCTTGACTTGGAATACGAAGTACTTGACCGATCTGTAAAACATCACTTGTCAGGTTATTGGCATTTCGAAGGTCACTTACACTGATTCCATAACGAGAGGCAATACTCCAAAGACTATCTCCCCTTTGCACAGTATAAGTACGGATCGTTCCTTCCCCACTAGGTGGTGTTTCTCCACTGGACCCTTGTCCTGGAATGATTAAAATTTGTCCCACTTGAAGGACATCGGTCGTAAGATTATTGGCTTCTCTTAAAGCGTTCACGGTAATGCCATAACGATTGGCTATACTATAAAGACTGTCCCCACTTTGCACTGTGTAATATTCTTTAGTGGACGTAGCCGGGGGAACGTAACGAATTCCTGCATACTCGCTCACTGCCCTTACAACGCCTTCCGCATAATTCAAAACGTTTTGTTTTAAACGATTCGCATCTTCTAAATTGTCGACGTACCCATAACGAATGATAACGGGTTGGGTATCTTCCGTTTCTCTTTGAATTTGATAGTAATCACGACTTGGATTTTCAGGTAATCTTCGTTGATAATACTTCGTAATTTCTTGTCCTTCTTTCCCAATTTCTGTTAAAATCTGTTCTGCTAAGTTGCTATTATTTCGTAAAGCATAAATGACTTCCGCACCACTACCCCCTCCAGAATTCAATTGATTGGATAATACAATGACATCGCTGCCATTTCCAAATGCCTCTAAAATACGATTTACCCTTTCTTCTGGAGAGACAGTTTCATCACCTTCCCTTGTCAGAACGACTGGAACACCTAATTCTTGAAAACGATCTTTCATATATTCTGATATTTCTAAATTCATATCTTTTTCAGTAATTCCATTGGCAATGGTACCAGTATCTTCTCCACCATTTCCTGCATCGATGACAATTCCAGTGACAGCTCTTGATTCCTGCATACTTTCAACTCCTCTTTCTATGTATATGTTTTAGATCGACAAAAAAGGAAATATTTCTATTTCCTTCTATGGAATTTGTAACACCTGTCCAATTTGTAATACGGTCGTTCCTAGATTGTTTAAATTCATTAACTCTAAAACCGTTGTGTCAAAACGATTTGCTATACTCCAAAGGCTATCTCCGCTTTGTACCGTATAACTTCTTGGAGTAGTTGTACTTCCTGGAATTCGAAGCACTTGGCCAATTTGTAGTACATTCGTCGTTAAATTGTTAAGTCGTTGTAGCTCTGCTACCGTCGTATTGAACTTTTGGGCAATGCTCCAAAGACTATCGTTTCGCTCTACCGTATAAGTATCTGTACCAGTATTTCCATCGTTATCTCCTTGGCCTGGAATACGAAGTACTTGACCAATTTGTAATACAGTACTCGTCAAATTATTCGCATTGATTAAATCATTGACACTGACACCATTTTCTGTAGCAATACTCCAAAGACTATCGCCTCGCTGTACTACATAGGTAGAACTTCCCCCCTGGTTTCCTCCTGTCGTTGGAATGCGAAGTACTTGGCCAATTTGAAGAACATCACTCGTCAAGTTGTTTAGTCGTCTAAGTTCTGCAACACTTGTATTGAACTTTTGGGCAATGCTCCAAAGGCTATCCCCTCTTTGCACAGTATAAGTTGCTCCATCACTACCCGATCCTGTTGGAGGGGTATAAGGAACTCCCGCATAGTTCGCCACGGCTTTTACAACCGCTTCTACATAATTCAAAAGATTCGATTGTAGTTTTTCCACATCATTTGGATTATCGATGTAACCGTATTCTAATAATAAAGCAGTGGTGTTTGGAGTAAGTCTTTGAATGTAATAATAATCTTTACTAGGATCCTCTGGCAATGTTCTTTGGAATGTTCCTCTTGGAATTTGTCCCGCTTCGGCTAAACTATCTAAAATCTGTCTTGCTAAAACACCATCACTTCGAAGAGGATAATAAACTTCTGCACCCTCTCCTCCTGGCGATAGTCGATGTGTAACTAATTAATTATTCTTTTTATAGTTTGCTTATAAGTTAAATTTACTTCAATTTGAGGGACATAATTCATTAAACTAATAAGAGCATTTTTTTCTCTTTGATATTTTTCTCCTCTGAAAGAATCTGAATAATATGCTCGCTGGTGCTCAACATAACGACAATCAAAATATGTATCAAGATTTCTTAGAACACTATCAAAAGTTTCGTTTTCTGAACCTATTTTTGTATTCAATAAACTATGGTAATTATTTAGCTTGCTTTCTAAACTATTAGTTAGCTTTTTTGAAAATTGAGGATAATTACCATGTAAAATTTCATTATAAAATAATAAATCAATATACTTTAATGTTAATAAAAAAATCATAAATATCGACTGCTCTAATGACCAAGAATTATTATTATCAGTAAAATTTTTATATTTAATAACAAATTCATTAAAAATTTTCTTACTATCTCTAGTTGATACATCTAAAAATTCAAATATTTTTGCAGATTGCTTAATTATAATATCTATTTCTTCTATATCATTAATGTCTATAGTTTCATAAAAATCTAAAGGAAATAAATTATGCTGATAGTCAAAAAATTTACTAAAATACTTTTCACTATCCATATCTTGCCCATATATTGTTTTTGCTGCTTCTTGTAATTGAATCTTATCTACTGCTATAATAAAAACGCAATTATCAACATCAAAAAAATGCTTAATAATTTCTAAAGTTTCCATAGCAAAACTTGGCTTACATCTATCCAATTCATCTATAATAAATATTTGAGTGTTCTTTTTACATAACTTTTTTAATTTTTTCTTTATTTCTTCTTTGCATTCTTTAAAATCTTTAAAATTCTTTAAGTAATCTTCTTCTTGAATTTCTATCATATTATCTTTTAGATCGTTTAAATCTACATTAACAATTTTTGTAATAGCATTAATCACCATATATAAAGTAGATAAAGAAAAATTACATGTATCTCTTCCTAAACATTTTACAATTTTATTAAAATTATTACCCAACTTTAATCTATCTTCAATCGTTGAAAAAAAGGGAATATAAGCAGTTTCATAAAAATCATACTCGTAGGAATTATATTTGCATAATAGCCCATAATCACTACTTTCACTTATCGCCTTTTCAAAATCATTTAAAAAAGTAGTTTTCCCTGATCCCCATGAACCATTTAATAATATAACTAACCCATTTTCGCTATTTTCTCTATATTCTTTCATATTTTTAATTACTTCAAATAAAACTTCGATATCTTTTATTCTTGATACTTTTTTTGCTTTCATTACTCCACCTTCTAATGCAGCTTATAAGTAGTTTATCATTTTATGTAATACTTCTTCCCGACTTGGGAAAAAGTTTTAATTATTCAATATACTAAATTTATATATTATTTCAACATTTCTATCTTTATCAATAATAATTTTATCTATTAACGCTTGTAAAAATTCTCTTAATGGATTTTCAATATTTATAAGTTCTCTAATTTTATCTTCATATTCTTTTAAGTCATTTTTATTTACTTTTTCTTCCTTTTTATTATTTCGTAATTTCTCTATCTCATATCGTATCTTATTCAATGAATTTTCTGTATCTTTAGTAATTCTTGTAAAAGTTTCTTCTGATATTACACCTTTAAACTTATCTTGATAAAGCATATCCAATTTACTTACATATTCTTTTTCACGTTTCTTTAGCTCATTAATTTGTTCATTAGCTTGATTATCTTTCTTCTTACTGCTTATTGCATCCTTAGATAGTTCAGTAATATTTAAACTATCAATATACTCTTTACAAGTCTTTTTGATAACTTCTAGCAAAGCAACTTCAAGTTTATCATATGGACTAAAATGTGGTTCACACATTCTTCTTCGAGGATCTCTTGAATACCTATTACAGTTAATAGTCCAATAATTATGATTCTTTCTATAAGATACTGTTAAAGTATTACCACATTCTTTGCAGTATAGTAAGTTTTCAAATAATCTCTTATCACGATTAGTAACATTAGATTTAGTAGTTCTTTTAACATTATTTTGTACACTTTCAAATATATATCTATCAACTAAAGCTTCATGAGTGTTAGGCACTACATCCCAATTACTCTTTGGCAAAGCCTTTTTCTTTTTAGATTTATAAGACACTTTAGTCTGTGTACTTTGAACCATATCACCAACATACATCTGATTCTTTAAAATCTTTTTAACAGAAGAAATAGTCCACATTTCATTGTACTTACCTTTAGAATTAGGATTTTTCCTTTTTAAACTACTTGGTGTTTTAATCTTATTGTCATTCAAATAAGTAGTTATATCAGATAATCCTACTCCATTATAAGCCATTTCAAATATTTTCTTAACTACAGGAGCATACTCTGGGTCAGGT
>CARZYU010000008.1:15026-28874 GCA_949113215.1 uncultured Bacilli bacterium
TATAAATTTACCATTTCTTCTTTTATCATTTAGAACATTACGAATTTTAATAGAATTTTGTTTACTATAATAATCATTACAAGCAAATATAAATGTTGATGAATCATTACTAGCTTGATTAAGTGCATTATCATATCCTTCTTGCATAGAAATAAATCTTATTCCATTTTCCGGAAAAAAGTTTTCTACATAATAACCTGTTAATATATGATCTCTGCCTAACCTAGACATGTCTTTAACTATAACCAAGTTTATTTTCTTACTTTTAATGTCGTCAATTAATCTTTGAAATCCAGGTCTATCAAAGTTAGTACCTGAATAACCATCATCAACATATTCATCAATAAAGACAAATCCTTTTTCTTTTACATAATTCATTAGTATATTTCTTTGATTAAGGACACTCTCACTATCTGATTCGTAAGATTTCCCTTCATCTGCTTCAGATAATCTTATATAAATTCCTGCTCTATAATAATCTGGCATCTGTATTAAAGTGTTATACAATTTTTACTCTCCTTCCATTTTGTATAACAAATTAAAGCCACTTAAAGTATAACACATTAATTCAATTACATCTATGATGTCAGGCATTATTAATCACACTTTTTATATATTTAGATACCAGTTCGTTAAAATTAGGAGAATCATTTTTAAAAGTTTCAGTTATATTAAACATAAGCCACCTCATTTAAATTTATGACTTGTTTATACATATTATTTATTCTTTCCTCCTTTATTATTTGAAATCTTTTAATAAATCTTCTAATTCTTTTACTTCTTCATCTGTCATTTTTTCTGATTCAATTTTTACACCATGCCAATATTCATTACCTTCATCATCAACTGAATAAATATCATTTAATATATCTTTTTTATTATTTTTATATTTATTATAATGGTTAAAATTATTTTGAATACTAGCATTGATATTTTCTTGAATACTCATTATTCTTTTCTTTAATACCCCAGATAATCTAATTATCCTCTTTGAGTTATTTTTTTCACTATTATTGATTTCTATATCAATATAGTTATATTTTGATAAACTACTTATACTTTTTGATATTGTAGGCTTAGTACAATCAAATTTATCCATAAAATATCTGTTAGTAGGCCAACAATATCCATTTTTCTTACATAGTGACACTATTTCAATTAATAACACTCTTTCTAAAAATGTTAATCTATTATCTCCTAATACTGCTTCTGGTATTACTAAACTTATAAAAGGTTCTATGTCTTTTTTCATTATCTTTTCAATATAAGATTATCAAATTTAGTAGTTCCATTATATCCTCCTTCCTTTACCAGTATTTTTAGGAACACGTAAAAAGAACTGGGCATATTAATCCATTACAAAAACAAGGGAATATTATCCAAACTTGTTTGTTGGAATAAATATGTAACCAGTTCTTACATTTTGAACTTTAGATTGTAGGTTATTTACCTAGTTTATTTGTGTCTCTATATTAAATGACACTATAGTTTATATGTTTCATAAGTCACATCCCCAAGTGACTATAATAATTATATCAAATACTTCTCTAAAAATAAATATTTTCATCAATAAAATTTATCTGTTTAAATATTTCTTCTAAAACATTAACTACAATACTATTTCCAGCCATTTTAATTAACTTAGAGTCTGAGAAAAAATTGCCATTTTTATTGCATAGAAAATTATTGTCCATCAATAATTGAAAATCTGCTTCATCAAATCCCATAAGCATAAAACATTCTCTAGGAGTAAGATATCTGAAATCACATTTCCCTTTTTTTAAATTATTATATTTTATAACTCCAGAATTTGGATGGCGATCTTGTTTAGTAGTTATAGTAGGTACTAAATCTATAAATTTATTATAATCATAAAGGATAGAGTTTTTAGCACATATATCACGTCTTGACTTTGTATCATTTATTTGGTTAGCATCGGCCTCTTTTTTATATAACGGTATTGAATAATCTACTCTTAATATTTCATCTACTTTCTTATTATTTCTAATAATTTCTCTAGTATATCTTATATCTTCTAAATTGTGATTGTTTAAATAATTTCGTATATTATTTTTAAGTTCTAAATTATCTTCAACTAAAAAACTTAACATATAAACTCTTACTCTATTTTGCGGCATACCAAAATCTTTTGCGTTTAATTTATAAATATGATTATAATATCCTAAATCTTCTAAAGATTTTTGCCATTCCTTAAAATTCTTTTCATGTTGTTTAGAAGTTATATTTCTCACATTTTCCATCAATAAAAATCTGGGCAATCGTAAATCTTCTTCTTTTCTTTCTTTTAAAACTCTTTCAATTTGCCATAACATACTAGATCTATTGTTAGCATTTCTATCAATTCCACCTGTATCACTTCCATGCCATGCATGAGCAATAGATAAATCTTGACAAGGAAAAGAATATGTTAAGATATTCATTTCATCAGGCAAATCTCTGCCTTTTATATCAGTTACACTTATTAAATTCTTACTTCTATCTATCGCAGCACAAAGACGCCTCAAAACATTGATATTTAAACGTTTTAAAGCTTCTTTTGTAGCAGGTTTTTTACCATCTGTACTTAATGTTAGTGGCATTATTTTAGCCAATAATTCTTCTCTATTTTTATATTCATAATCAGATAAATCTTGTTCTTTATTGTGGATAATATCATAAGCTATAATTGCATTTATATCCCAATCAGCTGTATTTAATATGTCAAAATCACAATTAATATTTGATAATGCTTTAGCCTGTGCACCAATTCCACTAAATGTTTCTACCATCCTTAACATATATATCAGCTCCTATTATTTTATCTATTTTTATTTTACCAGGTTTTAAAAATATTTACCAGGCCTAATCATCAATTTATTTATTTTTTGGCAAACCATCAAGATACAATTTTTCTCTTATATTTAATATTATATTTGCTTGTTTAGAAGAGGGTATTCTGCCACTTCTATTAAAGTTAGTAGCAATCTTTAATAAATCCTCCTCCATTGGAGTTAATAATTTTTTAGAAATCCCAAATTCTAATACACTTTGCCAATAATCTTCTCCAAGATTAATAACTTCTATTTCAGCATTAAGTTGATTGATTTCCTTTCTTTCTTTTTTAGCATCAATTTCTTCTTTTAATTCTTCAGAACAATCCACTAGACTATCGATGAAATTGTCCAATATAGTAAAATCTTCTATTTTAGCTCTTTCCCAACAAGTTTCTTTTTTACACCATTCAGTTACATTTAATGTCAATCTATCATCTCTTGTTATAAAATCAAAAGTTTCTTTTGTTGTAATTAATAACTGATTTTCTAATGCTTCATTTATTTTTTGATTATTCCAAATGTTTTTAAAGTCTATAATTTTATTTATTTTTCTCTTTTCTAATTCGTTAAATATAATGGATATAGAATAAGTGACAATATTTGCACGATATGCTTTAATTTCTTTATACCATTGCTGATTAGTTACTAACTGCTCAGTTGATTTAAATAGTATTGCTAATGCAATAATTTTTTTAAAATAATAATCGTTGTATATTGTATTATTTTTTTCCCAAGCTTTTGATATCCTTTCTGCAAAATATCGCATATTTGCCTGAGCTCCTCTACTAACTATATAAGGAACGCCTTCATAGGTATTAATATATTTTGCCACATCAACTTTTTTTAACAATTGATTTTTCGGATTTTTTAATTGAAATTTTTTCTTTTCAGCTACAGACAATTTCATTTGTTCTTGAACATATTGCCCTCTAGCTCTTTCGTAAAACCAAATAGTTTGATACTGATTTCCATTTACACTTGGAGCATATATTTTTCTTGAGTATTCTTCTAATCTAACATGATATGGATGATTAGAAAAGAAATCTGCTTCATCAACTTTATTTTGGCTATTAGCACACCTAGAAATAATTGGTATCATTTCTTTTGCCTTTTCGTTATCAACAATTGATAATTTCATAGGAACATAAACATTATGTAAATCAACTTTATCTTGGATTTTTGCATTTGCTATTGATGCTGTTGTTTGCCCACCATTTATTATTTGTAAATCTTTCAAACTTTTTATGTAAATACCTTTATCATTATTAATTAATTCAATCTCTGTTGCTGTAGCTGCTATACCATTATTGTAAGCAAAAAACATTTCAGGTTCATTTAGTATAGTATTTCTAATTCCCTTATTTACCTTTCCTTTAATGCTCAGAAATGATCTAACATTTCCTTCTAATAGTCTAGAACCATACTCTAGATACAAATTCGCTAAAACTTCTCCTGATATAATTGCTAAGTAGGATGAGTATTCTTCATTTTCTGTTGCCTTAACACATGATAGTCCATTTTTTGTTAAATTACTAAAATCTATTTCAATACTCTCTTTACCTAAACTTGAAGTATATATTCCGTATAATCTAGATATATCCCAAACATTTAATTCTACTTGTTTATTATTTATATCTTCCTTCTTTATATTTTTTACTCTATCACTTAATTGTTTATTCGTTATTATATAAAACCTGAATTTGACTATATCATTAATTTTTTCTTCTAATTCTTTTGCAAAAATATAACCTGTACTACTTTCTTCGTATCCTCTATTAAAAATATAACCATTTAACGATGCTTCAACTAAATTTTTCATATTATCAAACAATTTATTAATCTCTGTTGATGTTAAAGTAATATTATCTATGCTATCAATAAAATCGCTAATTAAAATAATACACGATTTATCTAATAGATCAAAATAATATCCATCCATCTGAATTTTTCTATTTTTCTCTCCCACACCAATAAAATAACTATCATTAAAATCGTCAAATTCCTCAGCATCTATTAATATACTGATAACATGTTTTATAAACTCTGCTTGTATATTTGTCATTTCATACTCAGCAGATACTTTTAATTCTTCTAATAAATCAGATTTAAATTCCTCCAAATTCATTATTATCACCTACTACTTTAAATTCATTTATCTCACTTAATAATATTTCATAATTTACCTTAACTATTCCTCTAGATAAATTATCACTTTTTATTTTTGGAAAATTATCTTTGACATTATAAAAACTTAAACTCCTAATTGAATAAATATATTTATTGTAATCGGTATTGTAAAAATATTTTACTGTTAATAATTTTTTTTCAAATAAATATATTAGATTGCTTGGTAGTTTGCCTTTAATTTTATTTACATAACTGTTTAAACTTACTGTATTTTCGACTTCTTGATTATTTTGTTCAACTTTTATAATTACTAAGTTACCAACAATATTTGAATCTAATTGTTCTAACGAACTAATTTTAACACTTAAAGCATTATCATTTATAGTTTTTATTTCATACCATTCTTTATTTATTTCAAAATCTTTATGTGACATTTCTGGTCCCATCCACGAGTTAAGACTTTTTTCATAACCGTATTTTTTAAACATATATTCATTAAGAAAATACAATTCTCCAATTAGACCCTTAATTTCAGATTCGCTTAATAAATTATCATTAGGATTTTTAAATAAAGATATCCAGTCGTACCATCTAGTAACTATAAAGGGTATAATGTTTTTACTTACACTCTCAATTGTAGACTCTAAAATATCCGCACAAAATCTATAAAATAAATCATCAAAACTATTATCTAATAGATCAAATGATAGGGCTACTTTTTCATCTTCTCTCTTAGAAATTGAAACAACAATTAATCTACTTGATTGCGGTTCCTCATATTCACCTTCTGCAATAATTACTAGAGATTTCTTTAAATTTTCATTTAACCCCAAATAAATATCAATTGGATGATTTGCATTAATTCGTTTATAGTTATTGGGAGAATTTACTTCATAAAATTTATTTTTTACTTCATTATACATTATTCTTCATCCCCATAATCAATATCACCCAATGTATCAAATATTTTATTAACTTTATAAATTGCATACTTAGTTTTTTCGTCAGTTAAATTTGGTATCCCTATAGCAATACCCATTAATGTTTTATTTATATCAGTTTTATATTCTTCATTTTGTTTAAGCTCGACTGGATAAATAATTAATAAAGGATTTCTAATAATAGAAGGAGAAAAATAACATTTATTACTTATTGATTTGACATTTAAATGATCTTTTTTAAATTCCTCCTCAACCAAATTTATTTGTTGATCAGTCAAGCCAAATTTTGGATCTCCTGGATTTCCTAATCGTATTTTTGACTTATTGATTCGAATAAGTTTATTTTTTATATCAAAACTTCTCTGAACCATATTAATGTTTATATCTTTGTAAACATTATAAGAATTTCCAGAGCCACTTGCAAATAAAATATCCCACTTATTAAGCTCGTTGCCTTCATAATTATTTATAAATTTTGCAATAGAAAGTGCATCAAAATGTGAATTAGCAATTGGAAAATCAATTTGTTCCAATAGTTTTATAATATGTTTCTTATCAATATTTCTAAATCCAAATTTTTTTGAACTCGTATCTGGTAAATATCCTTCTTCTATTAGATCAGAAATTAAAGAATTAATGCTTTGAATATTAATTTGATTTTTTGTATTATCATCATAAATATAAGGGGTCTCAACTAATTCACTACTTAACGAAACATTCATTTTTATTTCTTTTGAAGTTCTCATTTTATTTCTAGCAGTAACTAATAATGTATCCACATCATTTCTAACTCTAAAACCAAATGCCTCTGGTGTTAAATTCATATCTCTCATTCTTTTTACATCTCGTCTTAATTCATCTGTTGCTTCACTTATATACTCATACCAGTCAATATTTTCTTGACTCATATAAATTCTACATAAATCTTCGTAATTTTTTCTGTATCCAAACCACCTACCCATTTGCATTAAAGTATCATACATTTTTGAATTTCTGTAAAAATAACTAACTATTAATCCTTCTAAAGTTAAACCTCTTGAAAGGCTTAATCCCCCAACTGCTATTGTTCTTAACCCATTTTCCTCATTATCTTCGTAATTTAATGTACCATAGTTTTTTTGATTAACTATATTTACCTGAATACTTGCAATCGAATTATATAAATTGTTTTGAATAGTATTCCAATCAAACTCCACGTTAGAATATTCTGAATTATAAATTTTTTTCAAAAGCAAAATATTTGAATCTTGTATTGCATCTCTTTCATTTAACATACAGTATAATCTAACAGAATTTTGAATTTCCTTTAGATAATTATTTATCAACTCATAAACTTGATCTTGGCAATTTACAAATCGACTGATATTAACTATCATTGAGCGATGAGTAGAAATATCTCCTCTTAAATCTCTTACTACATTTGCTAGCAAAAAAACATTAATTGCTTCACGTAAGCTTGGTGCTAAATCAGAAATAATATACTCTTTATTGTGATTAATTGGATAAAATTCTTCTGCATCTCCTCATCACTATCAGGGTCTATAAAAATATTTGCAAATGGAGTTGCTGTAAATCCGACATAACTAGCTTTATTAAACATACTTAACATTTTGACGATTAAATCATTAGTTCTAGTTGGATCTTTATCTTCAGGATTTGTATTTATTGAAGCATTGTCTGATTCATCATCAACCATTAATAAAGATGCATCTATTTTATTATTGCCATTAACATTAAATGTTTTAAACCAATCATTAAGTTTACTTAAGGCATTAACATTTTTCTTAATTACAAAAATCACTGGATCATTTAAGGAATTTAAAGATAATCCTAAATTAGAAGCTTGTTTAGCATTAAAATCGGAAGTTTTAGATGTAAATGATACTGCTTTAAGGCTTTTGTCATATTTTCCAACACCAACTTCAACACTAACTTTTTGTTTAATCATTGCATTACTATCCATTCCAGTAAAGGCTTCGTCTATTCGCTGTTGAGTTTGCTTTCTAAGCTTTTCAATTGTTCCTGTTAATAATACGATTACTTTATATCCAGCATCCGCTGCTTTGCATATTAATCCGCTATAATTTGCAGTTTTTCCTGATTGAACATCACCTATTATTAAGCCTCTTCTTTGGAAATTAGAAACAGTTGGATCGCCTAATAAATCCGTTAATTCATCGCTAACATCATCCATTGTATTCACTGTTGGTCCAGTAAAACCCTTATCATTTAATAAATATTGTTTATATCTATCCCAATATTTCATACTCAATTCTTTTTTTCTATTCATAAACCATGGTTTATATTCTGAAACAATTGCAACACCCTTATCTAATGTTATTGAATATTCAGAATGAATTTGATTTCTAATTAATAGCTTATCAGCCTCAGTCAAATCTTTAAATAATGGACTCTCAGCCATAGCGGAAATAACTTCATCTATTTCTTTTTCATCAGTTATCTTTTTATCAACAATATACGCAATAACCGTCTTTTTAAAATTTGAAACGCTTTCTTTCATTTATACTACCTCACATTTTAACATTTCTTTTAATTCACTATAATTACAATATGGTTCTGTTTTTAATAATAAATCTAACATTTCCTCAGAATTAAATCCATTATTATCACACCATTCCATTTGCATTCTAAGCTCATCATATAATTTATTAATATCATAATATTCATCCTTAATTTCGCCTTTAGAAGCATCAAGATAAAGTGAAGTGATTGGAAAAGAGCTTTCTATACAATTTATTGCCAAATTTAATAATTCAAGTTTATCAGCATCTAGACTCATTGATAACATTTTCAATTGAGGAATTTCTCGATTAATTTTGTATTCATAATTTCCATCGCGTAATTCTATTCTTTCCCAAACATAATTAGTCCCGTCATTTTTTGTTTTCCGCCCTCTATATTCGAGTACATTTTTGCTAGTAAAAATTGATTCACTAATAGAACTATATAAATTTCGTTTTATTAAGTCTGGCAAGTTAACTGAACTTTTCTTGATATCAATTCCCCACATATAATCTAAAGAACTCGGAATATCAACTTTAACTCTTGCTAATTTACTTAACTCTTCTTTTCTTACCAGTTTGAACCATGTTCCCCATATAATCAACCTTCTGTTTCTATAAATATAAAATCCTTGTTTAGTTTTTAAATTATCCTTTCCTCCAACTTTTTTAATATCTTCATTAGATAACTTATTTATATATGGCAAAATATAAGGCTGAATGGCTATATCAGAATCATCAAACTTAATTTTCTGTTCTCTTAAAATCTGCGTGGACTTATGGTGTAACAAAAAAGGATCTAGTGCTTCGATTTCTACATTATTTACCAAAATTCTTAATCCATCTTCTAAAAAGCGATGAAATACTAATGCCAAATGATCGATTGTCAAAGACATATAATTATTTATAGTTGTTGATAAATTTCCTGTAGAAGATGAAATTCTATCAAAATTTTGCAATAAAACATAGGTACCCGATGAAACATGATTCAATAAATCTATCATTGGCAATTTATTTATATCTTCTTTACTATATTGTAATAATACCCATTTTCCTTTTTCAGTTACAACATCTATGTCCCACGAAAAGCATGATAGTTGTTCATGTTTTTTACTAACCACTATTAGTTTTCTACATTGCGAAAGTGATGCTGATTTAAGGCCCAAACCAAATCTTCCTAAATCATTTTCTTTTCTTTCATCATTAGGATTTCTACTGCCATATCTTAAAGCTTCTTCCAATTCTAATTCACTCATACCACAACCATTATCAAAAATAATTAATTGTGGATTCGCATTTGGAGTAAGAAAAATTTGAATCTCTGAAGCATTTGCTGTTATACTATTATCTACTAAATCTGCAATCGCAGTTTCAAACGAATACCCCAAAGACCTCATTGATTCAATTAAAAATGGAGCAAATGGTATACTTTCCTTTTCAATCATTATTTACTACCTCCTGCGTTTATTTCTTCTAATCTTAAATTATTATTTTTTCCTAATACTAAATTTTCATAAAACTTAATTAAGTAACTATTATCTCCTTTTATACTTAAGTTATTATTAATATAATTACTTCTAACTAATGCATTCCTAAAGTATTTTGAATTGTCTTTAAATAAAGAATAATTAATATTATAACCTAATTCCTTTAAATACTTAATCATAAATATTGCTGTTGTACGAGTATTACCTTCCATAAAAGGATGTACTTGCCAAACACAAGAAGTAAAACTAGATATACTTATTATTTTATCTGACGCATTTAATTTACTATAATCTTCTTGTCTTTCATTTGAAAAATCATAAACAAGATAATCTTTAATTCTACTATAGTCACAATATACTACTGTATCACCATTCAATATTTTTTCATTTTTCGAAATATTAACTTCTCTAAATTTACTAGCAAACTTATAAACATCTTTAAATAAAAAGTAATGAACATATTTATAAAAATTTATTGTTAAAAAGAACATATTATTTTGTATCATTTGCATGATTCTTAATGATACAAAATCACATCCGTACTCATCTCTATTATAACTATCATTAAAATCATCATAATATTTCTTTAGCTTATTATCCAACTCATCAAGCGATATTTCATTCTTAATATTTAATTTTACTAAATCTTTCATATATTCAGAAGGAGTTAAATTATCAACTTGCTGTAGTCCAGTTGCCATTTCCCATTTTGATTCTAAATCAGATTTATCACTTTTTATTTCTATATATTCATTGACTTCAGAATCTAAATACTGCTCATTCATTACTTCACCTTCTTTACTTACCTTATTTTACCACATCTCTAAAAATATGGAAAAGTTCCTCCCACAAGCACTTTTCACGTATTATGGAAGTAATCCCAATCCCTATACTGTTACTAATTCTAAATTTAATTCTTTTATAAAATCGTTTAACAAAAGCATTATTTGATCTACTTCTATATTTTTTGCATAACTATTCTTCTTCGAATAAGATTTCCAGTTTGTTTTTAGTCTATCACTATCAATGATTGATTTAATAATTTCACGATAATCATTTAAGTATTCAAAAGAATCTCTTTTAGTAAAAGTATTATCAAATGCATCTTTTAATATACTTATATCAATTTCATTTCTTAGCTTTGTTAAAAAGAAATATATGTCATAATAGTCTTTCATTCTACTATTATATTTACCACGTCTTAAAACAGTTTCAATCTTTTCAGCTAGTATAGTTTCAACATTATAACTATTAATTAAAATACTTCTATCTTCAAATAATAAAGGATATTTAAACTTTAACTCTTTTGGTGTCACTTTGTCACCAGTTGATATATCAATTTCCAAATTTACTTTAGTACTATTTACTCTACCAGTAATATGGTATTTATTTCCACCATATTCATCTTCTTCTCTTATATCAGAAATACTTACAATATCAAATTTAACTCCATCATTTAAATTAATAGATAGTATCTTATTTAAAACACTTGCCATTTTATCTTTTGAAATATCTATACCAGTAATTGTAGTATCCATATCTTTGGTTGTTCTATTTTCTACACCAAACATTGCAGCAAGTAATAATCCCCCTTTTAATATAAAGTTATCTTGATATTCTGAAACGGATATTCTTTCCAATATTCTTTCAAACATAAATCTTTGTAATGATTCATAATAATTTAAATTATACTTATCTTCGAGTTCTTGGACTTTTAATTTAATCTTCTCTTCTACCATTTCATCATTACCTCCACAATTGTATTAACCTTATCGTAAATATTAAATACCTTCGCATATTCTAATAATTTATCAACATCTTTATCTTTACTATGAAAATAATAATCTAAAACTCTATTTTGAAGTTCTAAATCGAATTCTCCTTCAGTTCTTAACATATCACAAATGCATCTTTCAGCATTATATATTTTTACTGGATTTCCACTTGGACTTAGGGTTTCGATTATTCCAATATCATAAAACTTCTCTGAGACTCTATGAATATTATAATTTCCTCTTACTTTTTTATCTCTAGGTACGGTTATATCTATTTTCATTGGAGTTCTATTTGTTAAATTAAGAATATGTAGTGCAGTATTATAAGAAAATATTGCTAATGGATACTTTTTTTGTAAAATAAAGTATTCATCTTTTAATATCTTATTATCCATATATAAACCATAGCTTACTCTTTCAATTAATCCTTCGTCTAAAAATTTTTGAATTAAAGGTTTACTCATACCCAATGTTAAAAATTCTGCTGTAGTAATATATCCATGATTACTATTTAAAAATTCAATTACTTTTTCTTTGTTACTCATATTTCCACCACTTTACTCTCGTACCTACATTATAGCATTTTGTGGAACAGGAGTAAACAATAATAGATTAATTTGTCAAAAAATATTTTTTTAAAGGGTTTGGGAATTTTCCCACAATAGAAAACTTGGCGGGAGTAAGTTTTCAGTGCTGGCTAGGACAGTAAATTTAACTTTGTTGAAATATTACTTTTTAAAATCATTAAACTTTTTCTTCAAAACACATCAAAAAACTTTGTTTAATCATCAAAATTTAAACAAAGTTTTTTAAATTCTACACAATTTTTACTTAAAATTATTTGAAATTAGTATAAATATATTCTCTAATAATTATTTCTTCAGCCCGATTTTTTATATTATTCATAAGTCCTATCCATAGCATTTGATTATCATTTTTAAGTTTTTCATTAACGTTTTCTTTTTCAGCCAGTGAAATAATTAGTTCACTTACTTTCTCTTTAACTAAATTTCCAAGCTCATAAAGATAAGTATTTAATTGGTCTTTCATTAATAATTCAGTATATAATCCTCTATTATATTCCTTTAAATATCTTAATTTTAACAACCCATATTTACCAATATTGTATTGTTTTCCTTCTTTTAATTTTAAATTTGGTAATAAATAATTACCAACTCTAGTGTAACTAATACTCATAACTTTTCTCCATTTCTTATTATTTATTTGGCTTTAATTGTTATACGTTTATTTGTTACACAACGACTATCTCCTCCACCGGCATTGATGTGATTCGATAATACTAAGACATCTGGAGTTGCTCCAAAACTATTTACCATTGTTCCAACTCGTTCATCTCTTGTAATACTCTCGTCTCCTGTTCGAGTCATCGTTGCTGGAATTCCAAGTTCTCTTAAACGTTGATACATATACTGGGCTGCTTTCAAGTTTAAATCTTTTTCTCTTAATCCGTTTCCAACCGCACCAGGATCACTACCACCGTGCCCTGCATCGACAACTACACCTTTTACATTTCCATTTCCAATCATTCTTCTCACCTCTAAAGTAATGTATGAGAACAAAATAGATGCGTGACAAATTCCCAAAGAAAAAGTAGATCCTTTTCTATCTACTTCTATCTTATATCTCTTATCATTGATCCTTCTTATCAAACAATTCTTGCACAATTAAATCTTGTGAATGCAAATTATTATTTTTGCCTAATAATAAATTTTCATAAAATTTAATCAAATAACTATTATCTTCTTTTATTTTTAAGTAATTATTAAAGTAATTACTTCTTACTAATGCATTTCTAAAATAAACTGATTTATCTTTGAATAAAGTATTATCTGCATGATAACCAAGACTAATTAAATACTTTTCTATAAACAATGCTGTTGTTCTAGTATTACCTTCTCTAAAGGGGTGTACTTGCCATATACTAGATGAAAATTTAGTTATATTATTAATAACTTCAACTATATTCATTTCCTGATAATTTTTTTCTTTCTCTAAGGAAATATCGTATTCTAAAGATTCTGTTAAGGTATTATAATCACCATAAGCTACGGAATCATTATTTAATATTTTTTCATGTTTAGAAAAATCTATCTTTCTAAATTCACCAGCAAATTCATAAACATCTTGAAATAAAAATTTAT
>CARZYU010000009.1:0-2974 GCA_949113215.1 uncultured Bacilli bacterium
AGGAGATTCTGCGATTGGATGCTTTAGCGTACAAGAAGGAGATGCAAGGGACTTTAGAATCGGTAACAAGTCGCTTTGAAAAAAATAAAGACTCTTATCTTTTAGCGTATGATAATACTAAATTAGTAGGGTATCTTTGCTTTTTTCCCATTTCATCCAAACTAGAAAAGAAGATGTATGATGGACATAAGATGCAAGATGATAATATTACGGAAGCAGATATTTTACCTTACGAAGAGGGAAAGAGTCACAATCTATTTATTATTTCTGTTGTCATTGATCCAAAGTATCGTGATGGAGAAGTAATTAAGTTACTTACTTCAAGTTTTGTAGATTTTATCAATGAGAAGATTAAAACAAATTATCATATCAATAAAGTGTTAGGAACAGCCGTTTCAGAAGATGGAGTTAAATTTTTAAAGAATTTAAATTTTAATTATGTGAAGACATATACAGATGAATCGCAATTATTCGAAGGAGAAAAAATTAGAATCAATTCTTTGGATGATTATCAAAAAACCTACAAGAGTGATATGTATATTATGGTTCCTTATACCTCAAATGGAATCACTCCGATCAAAGAAAACCAAATTGATCAAGATGATCTATCGAAAGAATTCATCAAGAGTTTAGAAGACAATGCCAATTATGAATGTAATAATAATGTTGTAAATGATCTAAAACGCGTTTTTCTTGGTAAAAATTATTTAGCCTGTATGGATGATGAATACGATGGTACTATTTTGGCAAAAGAGGAAATTTATCTTTTTGTGTCTTCCCATAATAAAACAGGATTACACTTAGTCACTTTAATGAACTTGAGCAACGAGTTTTCGCCAACACAAATTCAAGATCAGGTTACAACAAATCATCTTTATCTTTATGATGAAGAAAATGAATTAATTTCTTTAGATGATTATATGGAAAAGAAATATCGGTTGAGGCGATGCGGAGAGCCTAAAGTTTTACTTAGTATTTCGAACAAACCAAAGAATCCTTTGGAATTTGAATATATGATGGCGAGTGAAAGTTATAATAGCAAACGAATTGATTACAAATTAGTTGCAAAAGAATTCAAAGAGGCATATGAGAATAACTTTGCCCAATATGACTTTTATGATATTTATGCTTCCAGAGATGCGGTTGTCTATGTGCTTCATACGTTTGATGATAACTTGATGACGAATATTATTGATGAAGCACCAATCTTATTTATTATGGAACTTATCATGTTTCAAAATGCAGCAGTTTTAAGAACGAATCATAAAATTGTAGAAAAATTAGCCATCAATGGTTCTGTGAATATTTCCTTCATCGAGGAATTGTACTGTGAATTCGGAAAGACGATTAAATTTTGGAGTAAAGATATTTTTAAATACGAAGCTGTTCAGAATTTATCTAGTTCTATCCATAAAGCATTTGAAACGGAAAAAGTGTTGGAAGATTATTATGCTAATCAAAAGTTTTTGGAACATATTGTCAATCTAAGAGATGTTCAAGATTCTAATCGAGAAAGTAAAATCTTAAATATGATTGTTTTGGTTCTTACCATTATGCAAGTGATTCCAATTGTAATATCTTTCTTTGAATGGATTTTTCAAATAGACTTTAAACATTTGGATTTTTTAACAACAGGATCTATGATTAGTGTTCCCATGTTACTGTTATTAGTGATTGCTGTTATTTTAAAGAGAAGAAATCATAAGAAAAAGAAAAATAGAGATCATTCATGAGATAAATTTTCAAAGGAGATTTGTTTAATCTCCTTTTTTTCTTTTGGAAGAAACTTTCGATAATTAGAAGAAACTTGATATTCTCGATAGAGGTCTCTTAATAATTTGAAGAGTTTCCTTTTGTAGTCTTTTTCTTTGCCTCGGTTTTCAAATAACTCTTTCAAGAGACTAGCTCTGTCTACAAATCTTTCCTCGAGAAATTGATAGAAAAAATTTCTCGTTTTTCCTCTTAAATTAAGGGGAGAAGCGATGATATAGTCCAGTTTTAATCGTTTGGCCAACTCAAAAATACCCCGTAAATTTTTTTCGCTAGAAGTGAGATAAGGAATGATTGGCATTAAGTGTACTCCTACTGTTAGACCTTCCCGTTTCAACGCAGCTATTGCTTGAATTCTTTTCTTTACAGGAGATGCGCCTGGCTCAATTATTTTAGCCAATGACTCATCAAGTGAAGTGATCGTAAAGGCAATTTGAACTCCAGCCACTTTTGACAATTCTTTTAGAAGATCAAGATCTCTTAAAATCAAGGATGATTTGGTGCTGATGACAGCAGGAGTTTGATATTTGATCAACAATTTCAAGATGGATCTCATGAATTGATACTCTTCTTCTATAGGCTGATAGCTATCGGTTACTCCCCCTAAATTGATAATTTCTTGCTTCCAACTTTTACTTTTTAATTTTTTTTCTAATTGTTCTACAATATTTGTTTTCACGTAGAGATGATGAAAAAAATCGGAATTTTCCAAGTAACGATGAGAGTATTGAGCAAAGCAATAAACACATTGATGAGCACAACCTCTATAAATATTTAAATCCCAATGATAGGGTAAAAATTTACTATCAATATGATTTAAGGCACTTTTGCATACAATGGATTGATAGGTTATTTTCTTTTTCATTGCAATTCACCAAAATCAGTATAACACGAACTAATGTTTTAGAAAAGCTGTTAGTGTTGTGAGAAACACCAAAATGATTATTTTCTCTTTTTCCATAACTGCATATAGTAAAATAGGGAGGTACCATGGAAAAAATATTCTTTCGTATCGATCCTTCAAGTTTTACTACAAGTGCTTTTTTAATTGGGATTTTATTAACAAAAGACTTATCCAATGAAGAACTTGATAGTGTCGGAAATTGGCTACAGTTAGTTGGATTGACCATGCAGACATATGCCTCTCAATATTCGACCATTCATCAAAATGATAAGGATAGTAAGGATTCTAAGGATACTGATG
>CARZYU010000009.1:2984-3558 GCA_949113215.1 uncultured Bacilli bacterium
TAGAAACTTTACAAAAAACAATAAGAAAGATTGAATCAGAATTAGAGAAAATGTGTCAGAAAGCCACAAAATAGAGATCATTTCTTGTATTTAACATAGGAAGACAAGAAGCATCGATTGATATCAGTTTCGTAAGGATAAGACTGAATAAGCTGTAATTTAACGATGAGGAAACAAGGATTTGTTTCCTTGTTTTGTTTGAAAAGAAATGATAGAATATAGTATCAGAAATTAACTTGTGTCATTTCATGTTAAAAAAAGATAAGAAACGGTAGACTATATTTAGCCATAACAAGGAGGGTAAAATGTTTGAATTAGCATCAAAATTTGAACCAAGTGGAGATCAACCAGAAGCAATTCATCAGTTAGTAAAAGGAATCAAAGAAGGAAAACATGAGCAGGTTTTGCTAGGAGCAACAGGTACAGGAAAGACATTTACGATTGCCAATGTGATAAAAGAAGTGAACAAACCAACATTGGTCCTTGCTCACAATAAAACGTTAGCGGGACAACTTTACTCAGAGTTTAAAGAATTGTTTCCAAACGATCGAGTCGAATACTTTGTATCATACTA
>CARZYU010000009.1:3568-5966 GCA_949113215.1 uncultured Bacilli bacterium
TGTTCCAAGTACCGATACTTATATTGAAAAGGATTCTTCGATCAATGACGAAATTGATGAACTTAGGCATGCGGCGACTAGTAGCTTGATTACCAATCGAAATGTGATTGTGGTTGCCAGTGTTTCTTGTATTTATGGAATTGGAGAAGTAGAAGAATACAAAAATAGAATGTTAACACTTCAAGTGGGAGATACTGTTGAACGGAATAAAGTATTAGAAAAATTAGTAGAGATGCTCTACGAAAGAAACGATTATGATTTTAAACGAGGTACATTTCGTGTTCGAGGAGATGTTTTGGAAATTATTCCAACGTATCAAAGAACAACAGGAATTCGCGTGGAATTCTTTGGCGATGAAATTGATAAGATCAGTGAAATAGATACGTTGACAGGAGCTATTTTGACAAACAAAAAATCCGTAAGTTTATTTCCTGCCAGTCATTTCGTAACCAGTGATGAAAAGTTACTAGAAGCGATCAAACGAATTAAATTGGAATTAAAAGATCGTTTGGAGGAACTTCATAATCAAAATAAATTAGTGGCAGCCGAACGTTTAGAGGGTCGTACGAATTACGATTTGGAAATGTTGGAAGAGACTGGATTTTGTCATGGAGTAGAAAATTATTCGAGACATATGGCCCTAAGAGGGGAAGGAGAAACCCCAACGACACTGATGGACTTCTTTCCAGAAGATTATCTTTTGGTTGTAGACGAATCGCATGTAACCTTACCTCAAGTGAGAGGAATGTACAATGGAGACCGCGCAAGGAAACAGAATTTAGTGGATTATGGATTCCGTTTGCCAAGTGCTCTTGATAATCGTCCCTTGAAATTCGAAGAGTTTGAAAAAAAGATCAATCAAGCAATTTACGTTTCCGCAACTCCAGGAGATTATGAATTAGAGAAGACAAATCATCAATTTGTAGAACAGATTATTCGTCCTACTGGACTTTTGGATCCGACGACAGAAGTTCGTCCAAGTAAGGGGCAAATTGATGACTTGTTAGGTGAAATCAAAGATCGAATCGAACGTGGAGAACGAACGTTGGTAACGACACTTACCATTCGTATGGCAGAAGAACTAACGAATTACTTGAAAGAGCTGGATATCAAAGTGGCCTATTTACATACAGAAGTTAAAACCTTAGAGCGTCTTCAAATTATTCATGATTTAAGAGAAGGAAAATACGATGTAGTCGTTGGAATCAACTTGTTACGAGAGGGAATTGATATTCCAGAAGTATCCTTGATTGCTATTATTGATGCCGATAAGGAAGGGTTCTTAAGAAGCGAGAGAAGCCTCATTCAGACCATTGGAAGGTGTGCAAGAAACGCCAATGGACATGTCATCATGTATGCCGATCGTATGACGGACAGTATGAAAAAGGCCATAGAAGAAACGGCAAGAAGAAGGAAAATTCAAGAAGAGTATAATCAGATCCATGGCATTACTCCAAAAACCATTCAAAAAGAAATCAGAGAAGTCATCAGTAATACGGTAGAAGAACAAAATCATTCTTCGAAAAAGATGAGCAAACAAGAAAAAGAACGGATGTTAGAAGATATTGAACAAGAAATGAGAGAAGCTGCTAGAAATTTAGACTTCGAGCGAGCAATGCAACTTCGTGATATTTTATTTGAAATAAAAGCCAAATAAAAAGGATTTTTCATCCTTTTTATTTTGTATCTGTTTCGTACGCGACGACATGATGGACAATTGAAGGGTAGTTTGTAAGGAAAAAGGATCCATCAAAAATAGTCTTCTTTCCGTCATCTGCCATTTTCGATTGTTGAAAAAATTGGAATACTTGTTGCGTTTGTTCACAGTTTAACATCAACAGTACAATCTCCTTTTTTAAATTCATCTGTTGATTTAAGATGTTCATATTCAACATGTCAGGACTAAATAAATAGAAATCGACATCTAGAAATGAGGCATCGTCTGGTGATAGATAGATTCCTACTTTGTAATTCTTTTTCTGCTGTGTTAGATAAGTGATGACTCTTCGATTGATGCTATAGAGATATGTTTTGATATCGGGAAATTCAGAAACAATCGAGACAACTCGCTCCACATAGTTCCAATAAAGATCATTAATTTGTTTGATATTCTCAGAAGTAGGTACGATGTCAGAAAAAGGAATGATATTGATAAATATCTCAATATTACGTCCACGATACGACTCGAAGAATTGTCTTAAGGTGATAATGTCGTTACTTTTTACTTGTTCTAAAGTACTGTTTTGTAGTGTCACAACAGAGGCAACGTTGTCAATGACGGGAGTAAAGACGACAACTTGTTGGTCCTTCGTCATAACAACATCAATGCCAACTGCTCCAATATAATCGCATCCGGAAACCATGTGTTGAAATTGTTGAATATCATATAGGTTGTTTT
>CARZYU010000009.1:5976-15515 GCA_949113215.1 uncultured Bacilli bacterium
CGCGCAATAATTTTCATTTTCTTCACCTGTCCTAATATATGCGAAGAAAAAAGATTCTTAGTACACAATCTTTGGCAAACTTGTCAAAAGGAAAAAATATGTTATAATAGAAGCTCAATAAAGGGGGAGCCCTATGGAAATCAAATGGCATGATCCACAAAAAGCATTTGAAAGTAAAAAAGAGGATTTGCTTAAAATTTATTTAAACTTATATGACAAAGTATATCATCCATCCATTCTTGCCATGTTTCAAAATCTAAAGATTGCGTATTATGGAAAAGAGGCACTTCTGCGCTCTACATTAGAACAAATCAATCTGATTGCGAGTATGGATACCTACGTCTTCTTTCGGCGAATGGAAAAAGAATATCCTAAAGCAAGCGAAGAATGTTTAGAAATATTAGAGGGAAAACGACAGGATTATTCAGATTCTCGTACTTCTAGTTTAAGTCAGCAATTGTTTGAAGGACCGTTTTTTATAGTTCCTTTTTCCAAAGAGGAAACGAAGCAATTATTAGAAGAAGTGATTTCAGAGTATCCACCATTTGCTTTGGAAGTCAAAAGAGGAGTTTTTGATTTGGATCTTCTTTCAGAACAAGAGGAAATGGGAGCGATTCACTTTGGAGCAAATCCACTTCATTATGTAAGAGAAGAATACGATGAGGAAGCGAAAGACAAAGAAAGTAAGGCTTTTCAAATGCGTTATCAATTGTGGAAAAAGGAATATCCAGAGGTTCCCTTATCCGAATTTACAAATGAGATGTATGAAAAAATGCTACAAAGACTTAGAACGTTAGAACCTATTGTAGCGAAAGAAGAACAATATTTAAAAGACCAAGTAACTCCTTATTTAAAGTGGTGGTTTTCTTATCACCTTTGCAATATTTATCATATCTTACATGCCGAACGACAGCTTTGTCAGAGTATGTATTATCATTTTGAAGATGAAGATCAACAAACGATGACAGACAATCCAAATTTTTCCCCACGTGCTTTGAAAGGTTTTTCTACTTTTATGAAAGCGAATCCTGATTATCATCTGATCGACGATTTTTGCACCCCAAGAGGGTCCCAGTGGGAAGAAGCTTATAACCATGCAAAGAGAAGTTATTTTGAGCAAAAAATAAGGCTTTCTTTTCTATCACCTATTGAGTTAGAGGATGGTAAAAGAATTTATCAAAATTATAATGAGTTTTCAGAAACTATGATCGGATTTTCTTATCATAATATTCTTTGTCTAAATTTGGACCGTAAGGATTCCATTGATGATAATTTTGATTTGATGATTCGGAGCCATTTAGAACAAAAAAGAACCATTGGTGGTGCTATTTACAAATGGGGATTAATGGGAAACGAAAAATCAGAAGGGCTGGCTGCTCTTGATATTGCCTCTAATCTTTATATTTCCAAAAAGGTAAGAGAGGAAAGAGAATGGGCAAAATTAAGAATATGGGATCGACAATGGAATTCTTTTCCTCAAGAAACATCTCATGATCGATTTGAACGATTGTTGGAAGTATTGCCACTGTCTGATTTTTTAGAGGCAAGAATTGCTCCTGATTTAAATCCTCTTTTGAAGCATGGAATTACATTAGGAGAATTAGAAGAGCTTGGAAACTTGGTCGTAGCAAAGGATGAAGCAAGTGGAACAACACTCACTCAAAAAATAACAGAGTTGAAAGCAAAACAAAAGAGAAAATAGAAGAGTTTCTCTTTTTTCTTTCGAACAAATGTGTTATAATAGCACTTGGTGAGGAATATGGATAAAATCGTAATCAAGGGAGCAAGGGAGAACAATTTACAAAATATAAATCTCGAACTTCCTAAAAATAAAATGATCGTCATGACAGGTGTTTCTGGAAGTGGAAAGAGCAGTTTGGCTTTTGATACCATTTATGCGGAAGGACAACGTCGTTATGTGGAGAGTTTATCCGCTTATGCAAGACAATTTTTAGGTGGAACAGAGAAACCCGATGTCGATAGTATCGAAGGATTATCTCCAGCGATTAGTATTGATCAGAAAACAACCAATAAAAATCCACGTTCTACGGTAGGAACGGTGACAGAAATTTACGATTATCTTCGTCTTTTATTTGCTCGAATTGGAGTGCCAACTTGTCCCAACCATCATATTCCTATCTCGTCACAGAGTGTCGAAGAGATGACCAATAAAGTGTTGGAATATCCGGAGGGAACAAAATTAGTAATCTTGGCCCCAGTTGTGCATGGAGAAAAAGGTACCCATAAAGAAGTATTAGATGATTTGAGAAAATCAGGTTATGTACGTGTTCGTATTAATGGAGAAATGTTCGATTTAAGTGACGACATTATTTTAGAAAAAAATAAAAAAGATAGCATTGAAGTAGTAGTCGATCGCATTGTTTTGAAGGAGGATATCCGTAGCAGGTTATATGAGTCGATTGAAAATGCCACGAAATTAGCAAATGGAAAAGTGGTCATTCAACTTCTTGGAGAGGAAGAAAGAGAGATTGTTTTTTCTGAACAATTTGCTTGTCCTTATTGTGAATTTTCACTTCCAGAGTTAGAGCCTAGAATGTTTTCTTTTAATGCTCCTTACGGTGCTTGTACGGATTGCAAAGGGTTAGGGATCAAATTACAAATTGACCCTGATTTAGTGATCCCTGATAAAAAGAAAAGCATCAACGAAGGATGTATTCTGACATTGGGTGATGATCAAGATAACATGTACTTTAAAAAACTAGAATGTGTTTGTAAGCATTATAAAATCAATATGAACAAAGCATTCGAAAAGTTAAAGGAAGAAGAACAGAAGATCGTCCTCTATGGAAGTCCTGATATCATCGAATACAAATTTCGTTCGAAGAGTGGAAACTTGGTTAACTCAAAAGATTATTACGAGGGAATTATCAATAATTTGGAACGTCGCTATATGGAGACGAGCAGTACTTGGATTAGAGAATGGTTGGAAAATTATATGGTTGAGCATATCTGTGATACTTGTCATGGATCCAGACTTCAAGATAGTATTTTAAGTGTATTGGTAGGTGGCAAGAACATCTATGAAGTGACTTGTATGAGCATCAAACAATTGCTTCCATTTTTTGAAGGATTAAAGCTTGGAGAGGAACAGAAATCCATCGCTGATTTATTGTTAAAAGAAATTAAGTCGCGACTTTCCTTTTTATCGAATGTAGGACTGGAGTATTTGACCCTGAGTAGAACGGCAGGAACTCTTTCTGGAGGAGAAGCTCAGCGGATTCGTCTTGCAACCCAAATTGGTTCCAGGTTGACAGGTGTTTTGTATGTACTAGATGAACCGAGCATTGGTCTACACCAACGTGATAATGAACGACTCATTCATTCTCTTTTAGAGATGAGAGATCTTGGCAATACCTTGGTTGTCGTAGAACACGATACTGATACGATGTTGGCTGCTGATTACCTGGTCGACATTGGACCAGGGGCAGGCGATCGTGGAGGTCAAGTGGTCGCAGCAGGGACGCCAACTGAAGTCATGAAGAATGAAAAAAGTATTACAGGACGTTATTTGAGTGGAAAAGAAAGTATTGCAGTTCCTTCCCAAAGAAGAAAGGGAAATGGCAAATTCTTAGAAATCAAAGGAGCAGAAGAAAATAACTTAAAGAAGATCGATGTCAAAATTCCCCTTGGAACATTCACTTTGATTACGGGTGTTTCTGGAAGTGGAAAAAGTAGTTTGATCAATGAGATTCTCTGCAAAAGAGTAGCCAAAGAACTCTATCGTTCCAAAGATAAACCGGGAAAACATGAAACGGTTTTAGGATTATCTCATATCGATAAGTTGGTTGAAATTTCTCAAAATCCAATTGGTCGTACGCCAAGGAGTAATCCTGCCACTTACACGGGAGTGTTCGACGATATCAGAGATTTGTTCACGAATACCAAAGAAGCGAAAATAAGAGGCTTTGAGAAGAATCATTTTTCGTTCAATGTCAAAGGAGGACGTTGTGAAGCGTGCCGTGGAGATGGGGTCAAAAAAATTGAGATGCATTTCTTGCCTGATGTTTACGTTCCTTGCGAAGTATGTCATGGAACTCGCTACAATCAAGAAACATTAATGGTAAAATACAAGGATAAAAATATTGCTGATGTCTTGAATATGCGAGTGAGTGAAGCTTTAGAATTCTTTGAAAACGTACCCAAAATTAAGACAAAATTACAAGTGTTAGAAGACGTTGGACTTGGATATATTAAATTAGGTCAAAGTGCTCCGACGTTATCTGGTGGTGAAGCAGAACGAGTGAAGCTTGCGAAAGAACTTCAAAAGAAAGCAACGGGAAAAACGCTGTTTGTTTTAGATGAACCAACCACGGGACTTCATCAAGCTGACATCAAGAGGTTGCTTGCAATTCTTCAAAAAATAGTAGATAATAATGATACCGTAGTAGTGATAGAACATAACTTAGATGTGATAAAAACAGCAGATTACATCATTGATTTAGGACCAGAAGGTGGAGACGGTGGAGGGACTATTGTTGCCACTGGAACACCGGAAGAAGTAAGTTGTATCAAGGAGTCGTATACAGGAAACTTTTTAAAAAAACTATTGTGAGGTGACGTTCCATGCGTTTGGTTGTACTTGGTAAAAATAATCAATTGCGGTTCAATCGTTTATTAGAATGGCTTCTTTCTATGGTTTGCTATGCCATTGTTTTCTTTGCCGTATGTGTCTTTTTCTCTTCTTGTTACATCGATATGAATTATTATGGGATTTATGGATTGTTAGCAGTGATGATCATTTCTGTTTTAAACAATACCATCAAACCATTACTAGTTGCTTGGACAATGCCAATTACTGGATTTACTTTTGGTTTATTTTATCCTTGTATCAACCTGTTTATTTTAAAACTGGCCGATTGGATTTTACAAGGACACTTTGATTTGAAAAATATATGGATTGCTCTTTTAATCTCCATTTTATTATCCATCATGAATGCGATTATGGATCGAGTCATTATTAAACCATTGATAAAAGGAGTGGAAAAAGATCATGAGTAATGTAGCTTTGGATTTGGGATTTATTCAAATTTATTGGTATTCTGTTTTTATCTTTTTAGGAATCATGGCAGGAGCAGTCGTTGGCTATCGTGAGGTCAAAAAAAGAAAAATTGATGAGACTTTCTTCGTCAATTTGCTTTTTTATAGTCTCATTATCGGTATGATAGGAGCAAGGCTTTATTACGTTTTATTCAATCTTGATTATTATTTAGCTTATCCTCTTGAAATCTTACAAGTATGGAATGGCGGACTTGCCATCCATGGTGGTATTTTGGCTGCCACGGTTTTTATTTATTTTTATGGTAAGAGAAAAAGGCAAAACGTTGCCAAGATTTGTGATATTTTAGTTGTCAGCCTGATTTTAGGGCAGGTAATTGGACGTTGGGGAAACTTTTTTAATCAGGAAGCTTATGGTGCGATTACTTCCAAAGCGGCACTTCAACAATCAGGCCTCCCAGGATTTATTATCAATCAGATGTATATTGATGGAGCTTATCGTCAACCAACCTTCCTTTATGAATCCATTTGGAACCTATTTGGATTTGTTGCTTTACTATTGATTCGTCGTTATAAGTATTTAAAGAATGGACAACTGACAGGATTTTATCTGATGTGGTATTCGGCTGGAAGATTCATCATTGAAGGATTTCGAAGTGATAGTTTGATGCTCGGAACATTTAAGATTGCTCAAATGGTATCTGTGGTTTTGTTCTTTGTTGGATTAGTACTAATCCTAAAAGGATTTCGCGGAATGCGTTTTGAAAACTTATATCGGGAGAGTGACAACGAATGAAAGTAGATTACGATGTTGTAGTCATTGGTTGCGGTGCTGCTGGAATGAGTTCGGCTCTCTATTTAAAAAGGGCAGGTATTTCCTGTTGTTTATTGGAAAAGGAAGTTCCAGGAGGACAAATGATTAAAACCAACATCATTGAAAACTATCCTGGGGTTTCTTCTATTTCGGGATCTGATCTTGCCATGAATATGTTCAAACAAGTTACGGATTTAGAGGTTCCTTATCGTTATGGATCCGTAATCGAAATCAAATGTGAAGAAAAGGTTAAAGTAGTCAAAACGGAAACAGGGGAAATTATTTGTCGTGGCATCGTCATAGCCACAGGAAGAAGCCCTAAAAAGTTAGGATTACCTTTAGAAGAAAAGTTAGTAGGACATGGTCTCAGCTATTGTGCTACTTGCGATGGACCTCTTTATAAGGAAAAAGATGTCGTTGTTGTGGGTGGAGGAAATAGTGCTTTAGAAGAGGCTATTTATTTATCTACTCTTGCCAGGAAGGTAACCATTGTTCATCGACGAAATGAATTGAGAGCAGAATCAAACTTGGTGGAAAAAGCCAAAAAAATACCAAACATTTCTTTTTCGCTACAAAAAGAAGTGAAAGAATTATTGGAAGAGGATGGAACATTAAGTGGGGTTTTGTTAAAACAGGGAAACGAAGAAGAGAAGCTTCCTTGTGATGGACTATTCCTTTTTATAGGGCAAGTTCCGAATAGTGAAGCATTTACTTCGCTTGGAATACTAGATGAACAAGGTTATATCGAAGTTGATCAAAATGGAAAGACGAAAGTAGCGGGTATTTATGCTGCAGGTGATATCTTAAAAAAAGAAGTTTATCAAATTGCCACAGCAGTAGGAGAAGGAGCAACGGCAGCAATCGGACTTATCAAAGAACTAGAACAAAATAATTAGACTCTGTTCCTTGAAACGACTTTTTGTCGTTTTTTATATGGAATTATTGTATACTTGTAACAGGTGAAGAAAATGCATAAAAAAGTAGTTATCTTAGGAGGAGGAAGTGGAAGTTCCAGTCTGTTAAGAGGCTTAAAGGAATTTCCGATTGATATTACTGCTGTGATCACGGTCGCTGACAATGGAAGAAGTACAGGAGTGTTGCGAAAAGAGTTCGATATTCCTGCAGTTGGAGATATTCGAAAGGTCATTACAAATTTATCGAATATTGATCCTGTTATGAAAGCAACGATGGAGTATCGCTTTCATACTTCAAGCGACCTCAATGGTCATGCTCTTGGAAATTTGATTTTAACGGCTCTCATGGATATTACAGGGAACTTAAAGGATTCCATTGCTGCTCTTAGTGTTCTTTTGGATGTAAGACACAAAGTATTACCTATTTCGGAAGAAAGTAATATTACGTTAATGGGAGAAACGATGGATGGTACCATCGTAGAAGGTGAAGCTGCTATTACGGCTGCCCATCAAGAATACAAAAGAATTTTTTACAAACAGGAACCTAAGGTAGTAAAAGAAGTGATCGATTCGATCATGGAAGCGGACCTTATCATTATCAGTATGGGCAGTCTATTTACGAGCATTCTTCCACATATTATTTGCAAAGAAGTTCAGCAAGCCATGAAAGAAAGCAAAGCACCAGTCATGTATTTGTGCAACGCCATGACGCAGCCAGGAGAAACCGATCATTATGGAGTAAGTGATCACTTGAAGTTATTGAATCATTATTTAGGTGGAAATTATATCGACGTCGTTGTTGCAAGTAACACCAAAATCGATTCGGAGATTGCCAAAAAATACGAAACAGAGGAACAAAAAGATCCTGTTTATATTGATCAAAAAGAAATTGAAGAAATGGGAATCGAGCTACTACAAGATGATCTAGTTACTATCGTAGATGGTGTGTTACGTCATGACAGTATGAAACTAAGTAGTATTATCTTTTCCTATTTGATGAGGAGTTAATATGTCTTTTACAACGCGAGTGAAAAATGAATTGACGGGATTAAAGGAAAGTCAGGCGGAAAAAATTGCTTTTCTATCTGCTTTCTTTCGTAATGCTGCTAAGTGGAACGACAAAGAGATGGAGCTCATTACCGAAAATGCTTCGACTGCCAAAAAGATTTATTTAGATTTAAAAGAGCTCTATGGAATTCATGCAGAAATTGTTACCAAAAAAAATACCGTCTTAAAAAAGAACACCCTTTACCAACTTAGAATTACAGAGCGAACCATATTTCTCTTAGAAACCCTTTCGATGGCAAAAGAAGGTACTTATCTAGAAACTCCTCCGGCTTTTTTAGTAGGAGACAACGAGGAGATTCGTAGTTATTTGATGGGAGTATTTTTAGCAACTGGCAGTGTCAATGATCCGAAAACTTCGCAGTACCATTTAGAGCTTTTGATTGATCAACCAAAAGAAGCTGTTTTTGTGCAAAAACTCATGAACGTATTTGATTTGAATGCAAAACTATTGACAAGAGACAAAGGGTATATGATCTATTTGAAAGAGTCAGAAAAGATCAGTGATTTTTTGAAAATTATCAAGGCAAATCATGCGGTACTTTATTTTGAAGATATTAGAGCTTTTCATGAAAATAAAAATCGTACCAATCGTTTGAACAATTGTGAACAAGCAAATACAGATAAGATCATTCAAACTTCTTACATTCAACTTGAACAAAGTCGGTTATTAGAGGAAAAGTTAGGACTAGAGCAATTGGATGAAAAGATAAAGGAAGCTTGTGAATATCGCAAAAAATATCCAGAAGCTTCCTTGAAAGAATTGAGTGAGATTATCTCACTAGAAACAGGGAAAAATATTACAAAATCAGGACTGAATCATCGCTTTCGAAAGATCAAAGAATTGGCTTCTCAATTGGAACAAAAATAATCCACAATGTGGATTATTTTTTTGTGATAATTTTATCAACCAATCCATAGGAAAGTGCCTCTTCGGCATCTAGGAAATGATCACGTTCCGTATCTTGCTCGACCACCTCTAAGGGTTTTCCTGTATTGCTTGCTAAGATCTTATTTAATTTTTCGCGACATTTCAAAATATGTTCAGCAGCAATTTTAATTTCGGTTGCCTGCCCCTCTGCTCCTCCTAGAGGTTGATGGATCATCACTTCTGCGTTGGGAAGAACGTAACGTTTTCCTTTGGTACCACAAGAAAGTAGAAAAGCAGCCATGGATGCAGCCATTCCAATACACACGGTGGAAACATCGCTTTGAATGAATTCCATCGTGTCATAAATCGCAAACCCAGAAGTGATCACTCCACCTGGAGAATTGATATAAATACTGATGTCATCATGGTTCAAAGAATCCAAATAAAGAAGCTGTGCAACTACTGTTTGAGCCATTGCATCATTAATCTCACCACTCATTAAAATAATTCGATCTTTCAAAAGTCGTGAGAAAATGTCGTAACTTCGCTCTCCGTTACTTTCTTTTTCAATTACGTATGGAACTAAACTCATATTTATCACCCATCTTTAGTATAGAAGAAAAAGAAGAATCGTACTTGCTAAAGTAGTCGACAAATTCTTTGGCACAAGAAAAAATCAGATAACATAAAATTCTATTCTTCGATGCATGCATTTAATAAAGTAATGATGCTTATAAAATCATTGTCACTTAATTTTTCGATCCATTTTAAATTTCTGATTTCGTAATCGATACTTCTAATGTGTTCACATAATACAGATCCGTGTATTTTCTTGGTGTCTTCCAATAGATAATGAGTT
>CARZYU010000009.1:15525-28768 GCA_949113215.1 uncultured Bacilli bacterium
AAATATTGGTACTAATGACAACTGCAGGTCTAATCCCTGTTTGTTCATGACCCTTTGTAGGATGAAAATCTAAAAAAACAACGTCGCCTTGTTTTGGAATGTATTTTTTTACCATATTTCTTTCCCCACATCTTTATCCCAGGAAAATTCCTTCGCTAAATTTTTTCCATTGTAGTCTTTAAATTTATCTTCCAACGATATCTTTTTTTTCTTTGGAATGCTAATAATGATTTTGTCATCTTCTTGTTCAATCGTTAAGATATCATTTGTTTTGATATTTAAAGACTTTAAAATGCTGCTTGGAATTCTAATTCCAGAAGAATTTCCCCATTTTTGGATTCTTGCTTCCATGAAATCATCTCCATTCTTAATTAGTATATACAAAGTTTATACATTAGTCAATTGTATGTTATTCTTCCTCGGATTCTTTTCTATAAAATATTTTCGTATTCTAATAAATATAGATGAGTAGGATGAGAAAATTAGTTAGAATATCTTTATGTTTATTCGTATACATGATATACTAATATCGAGAATAAAATAGAGGGTGAAGCGAATGACAGATAAGTTAACCTTAAATGTGATGGGAAAAACAATGGAGGTAGAAAGTGGTATTACCCTACAAGAGTTGAGTAAAAAATTTCGTGACCAGTTTTCCTATCCCATTGTTTTGGCAAAAATAGATGATAATTATCGTGAACTTCATCATACGGTTACCCATGATTGTAAAATCGAATTTTTTGATTTGACAAGTCGTATCGGAAATCGGATTTATATTCATGGTTTGGTATATGTTAGTTTATTAGCAGTGAAAGAGTTGTTTGGAAAAGCCAAAGATCTTAGAGTACAACATTCCTTAGACAAAGGACTTTATATTGAAACAAGCTTTCCTTTGAATGAAACAAAACTGGGACAGATTAAAGAAAAAATGCAAGAAATTATCAAAGAAGATATGCCGATTACGAGAGTCAATGTCGAGCGAAAAGACGCGATGACTTACTTCGGAAAAATGAATGATTTATCAAAAGTTGGTGTGATGAATTATAATACCAATACTACCGTAACGCTCTATCGTTTGGGATATTTGTACAATTATTTCTACAACTATATGGTTCCATCCACTGGAACACTAACCCATTTTGATGTAACGTATTTAAACGATCGTGGTTTTGTACTTCAGTTTCCAACTGTTTATCATTATGGAAGTATCGAGCCTTATCGTCATCATAAAAAGATGTACGAAGTGTACCAGGAATGTCGCGATTGGGCCAAAATCATGCATTTGGAAAATGCAAGTGATTTGAATCTTGTGGTATCAGAAGGAAGAATTGGCGATTTGATTCGCATGGATGAAACCTTACAGAGTCATAAATTACTGAGTGTGGCCAAACAGATTTTTGAAAAGAAGAATACCATAAAACTTATTTTACTCTCTGGTCCATCTTCGAGTGGAAAAACAACGACTTGCCGTAAATTAAAAATGTATTTGAAGAGCTTTGGTTTGAATCCTAAAATGCTGTCGATGGATAATTATTTTGTAGACCGTGATAAGACACCACTCGATGAAGAAGGAAAACCAGATTACGAACGATTGGATGCCATCGATTTAACTTTGTTCAATGATCAAATAAGTTCTCTTTTAAAAGGAGAAGAAGTACTTCTTCCACATTATAATTTTTTACTAGGAACGAAAGAATTTAAAGAGAATATGAAACTGGAAAAGAACGACATTTTGATGATCGAAGGGCTTCATGCTTTGAATGGAGCTATCTTAAAGGATATCCCTCGCAATCAGAAATTCAAATTATATGTTTCCGCTTTAACGGAGTTGAATGTAGACAATCATAATCGTATTTCGACGACAGACAACCGTCTCCTTCGACGCATTATTCGTGATAATCGTACGAGAGGGTATGGAGTAGAAAAGACGCTGGAAAGTTGGCCAATGGTACGAAGAGGAGAAGAAAAATATGTTTTCCCATATCAAGACGAAGCAGATTATATTTTTAACTCTGCCTTGATCTATGAAATCGGAGTATTAAAAACTTATGTGGAACCTCTTCTTTATGCCGTACCAAACAGTTCTTCAAACTACGAAGAAGCAAAACGTCTCATTAATTTCCTTCGTATGTTTTTACCAATTCCATCCGAAGATATACCCAAAGATTCTATTTTAAGAGAATTCATTGGAGGAAGTTGTTTTCACTCTTAATTTTTATCCACACTTGTTGTGGATTTTTTTTGTTTGTTTTTGTCAAGTGATCTATAATACCTTGAAAAAGGGGAAAAATATTTCTAGACTGAAAGAGTAGAAAGGACGATACAAATGATAAAAGTTGCCATCAATGGTTTTGGAAGAATTGGAAGATTGGTTTTTCGAATCATGGAAGAAGATCCCAGTTTTGAAGTCGTGGCCATCAATGATTTAACAGATGCTGAACAACTTGCTTACTTATTAAAATACGATACAACTCATAGAACATATCGTCAGGAAGAAATATCTTTTGAGGAAGATGAGATTATCGTGGGAAATCGCAGAATGAAAGTGTATGCGGAAAAGGATCCCAAACTGCTTCCTTGGAAAGAGTTGGGAATTGATGTTGTTTTCGAGTGTACGGGAATGTTTACTTCTTATGAAAAAGCGCAAGCACATATTGAGGCAGGTGCCAAAAAAGTGATTATTTCCGCACCCGCAAAAGGTGATTTAAAAACGATTGCCTATCATGTCAATGAACAAATATTAACAGGAGAAGAGCAAGTGATCAGTGCAGCCAGTTGTACGACCAATTGTTTAGCACCTGTTCTTCAAATGTTAGAAGACCAATTTGGAATTGATGCTGGCTATATGACGACGATTCATGCTTATACGGGAGATCAAGCAGTTTTAGATGTCGCTCATAAAAAAGGAATCTCTAGTCGAAGGGGAAGAGCCGCTGCCGCAAATATTGTACCAACATCAACAGGAGCTGCCAGTGCCATTGGCGAAGTCATTCCATCTCTCAAAGGAAGATTGGATGGAAATGCTGTTCGCGTTCCAACGACTGATGGGTCAATGGTTGATCTGACGTTGTGCCTCAAAAAGAACACGACAGTAGAAGAAATCAATCGATTATTTCAAAATCATCAGAATGAAACGATACAGTATACAGAGGATCCAATCGTTTCTAGTGATATCATTGGATCGACCGTAGGAGCCTTGGTTGATGGACTTCTGACCGATATCATCGAAGTGGATGGAAAACAATTGGTAAAAGTAGTCGCTTGGTATGATAACGAAATGGGTTATTCCAATCAAATGGTAAGAACAGCAAAATATTGGATGAGTCTAGGAAAGTAGCTATGCTTTCCTTTTTTATGAATCTTGAGATCATACTGAGTGAAAAGGATGGTAGGACATAAGAATTGGTGTGTTATAATATCTAATTATAAAGGAGAAATTTTATGAGTTTTAAAGATAAAAAAGAAAAATTTTTAAAATGGTGGAAAGAAGATGATTTTCATGCAGAATTATTAGATCATGAGCTTGGAAACCAAAACTATTATCGTTTACATTACATTAATTATCATAATATTGATGGTAAGCCTGGTGGTAGGATCGATTGGCCATATAAGCCTTTTGAACTACCAAGTGGAATGTCAAGAGAAGAAGGATTTAAAGTTCTTTCCTATTTGACAGATTTCATTGAGAAATGCGACTATGTTGGTGTAGCTAGCTGGAAATCGGTTGAAATGCTAGATGGTGTAATCGATTTAGAAAGATTTGGGTTTAAAAGATTAAATTTTATTCCAGGCAAAGATGAAGTTATTGATCTATTTACGGTGAGTGGAAGAATAAGAAGATTTAAGGAAAGTGAGTATTATTCTACATATTTTAACTGGTATACTCCCAATATAGCAAAGGAAGAAGTAGAAAAAATATATCAAAACTGTGGTCTCTTTTTTAGCGATATTGTTTGGCAAGACAAATCATCCAAAGATTCTCCAAAGGTGAATATAAAACAAAAGAAGTTTGAAGGATAATATTGGTTTAAAGCAGTAATATTTTATTTACCATCGAAAGAAAGTTTAAAAAAGCTTTCTTTTTTTATCATACGATTTTGTAAGGTTCGTTGTTTGGAAGTATGTTATAATAAAATAAGGTGATAGAATTGAAAACCATTCGCGATTTTGATTTAAAAGGAAAAATTGTACTTCTTCGTTGTGATTTTAACGTTCCGATGAAGGATCATGAAATCTTGGATGATACGAGAATCAGGGCAAGTTTACCAACGATTCAATATGCTCTTTCGAAAGACGCAAAGATTGTAATGTTTTCTCACTTGGGAAGAATCAAAGAAGAAAAGGATCTCATCAAAAATGATTTAGCGCCCGTAGCTGCTTCATTAGAAAAACTTCTTTCTCACCCAGTTACTTTTATTTCGGAAACGAGAGGGAAGCGCTTGGAAGAAGCGATTCAAACAATGCAAGAACAGGAAATTATTTTGGTTCAAAATACCCGTTATGAAGATTTGAATGGTAAAAAAGAAAGTAGTAATGATGAAGAACTAGGAGCTTACTGGGCTTCCCTTGGTGATATTTTTATCAACGATGCGTTTGGAACTGCTCATAGAGCTCACGCTTCTAATGTCGGGATTGCTTTTCACTTGCCTTCCGGAATTGGTTTTTTAATCGAGAAAGAATTGGAACAGTTGGAACTTGTTAAACATCCAGAGCATCCTTTTGTTGTCATCTTAGGTGGTAGTAAAGTGAAAGATAAAATTGGAATTCTCCGTAGTTTAGTAACGAAGGCTGACTACCTCTTAATTGGTGGGGGGATGGCCTATACCTTTTTGAAAGAAGAGGGATATGAAATCGGTTCATCTCTACTTGACGAAGAGAATCTTTCCTTTTGTCAGGAATTACTTTCAAAGTATGCGGATAAAATCATTTTGCCAGTTGATCATGTGGTAAGTAGTGAACTTTCTGATACAGCAGAAAAAGAGATTGTTTCAACGAGTGAAATTCCTGTAGACCAAATGGGACTTGATATTGGTCCAAAGACCGTAACGTTATTTGAACGTTATTTGAAAGACGCTAAAACTATTCTTTGGAATGGACCAGTCGGAGCCTATGAATTTTCAAACTTTCAAAAGGGAACCAATGATCTACTCGTTTACCTTTCTCGTCTTTCTTCTATCACAGTGATTGGCGGCGGAGATACTGCTGCAGCTGCTACCATGTTAGGAGTAGCCAATCAATTGACTCATGTTGCAACAGGCGGTGGTGCGACACTAGAATATTTAGAAGGAAAACCTCTTCCCGGGATTGCTGTAATCGAAGCAAAGGATTCTAAGTAGGAGTTGGCGTTCATGAAGAAATTAAAACACAATGCGATTTTTTTAGTACTCCTAACCGGAATCATTCTTTTCTTTCTCTTGAAAGATAACTTTGAAGAGATTGTACATACCCTTTCTAAAATGAACCCTTTTTGGATTATAATTGCTGCACTAGCTATGATTCTCTATCTTCTTTTAAAATCTTGGGTTCTTTATCTTACCGTCAATCAAGAAGAGAAACACTATACGTTTTTAAGATCTTGGAAGCACAATATCATTGCTCAATTTTTTAATGGAGTTACTCCTTTTTCCACAGGAGGACAACCCATGGAAATTTATATGCTTCATAAACATGGCAAAACCTCTTATCCGATGGCGACGAATATGATTTTAGAAACCTTCATTTTTTATCAAACGGCATTGGTCTTATTTGGGATTGTCGCAGTCATTCTCAATTCTACCTTCCATTTCTTTGCTCAGACTTCATTTCTTTCAAGACTGATCTTATTAGGGTTTACCATCAATACTTTGGTAGCAGTTGCTCTCTTTCTTATTATGTTTGCCAAGAATGTTACCGGTTGGTTTTTAAAACATGGAATCAGCTTTTTAAATAAAGTTCATATCGTAAAAAACAAAGAACAAGTCTTAGCAAAATGGGAATCACGTTTGATGGAGTTTCATGAATGTGCCAAAGTCTTAAAAAAGCATCCTCTCTTATTTGGAAAAGGTGTAGTTTATCACTTTCTTTCTTTAGCATTCTTTTATGCCATTCCTCTTTTTATTGTTTATGCGCTTGGAGATTTTACCAGTTTGAACATCATAGAGGCCATCGTAGCTTCTGCATATGTACTAATCATAGGATCTTTTGTTCCAATTCCAGGGGCAGCTGGTGGAATTGAGTATGGATTTTTAACTTTCTTTGGAGCTTTTTTAAGCAATGGAAAACTCTCTTGTGTCTTATTGATATGGAGAGCAATTACTTATTATTTTCCGATTATTTTAGGAGCAATTGAATTCAGTTTTGATAAAGGAGAGGTAAGATGAGAATAGGATTATTTACAGATACTTATCCCCCTCATATTAATGGAGTATCGACAAGTGTCTTTGTTTTGAAAAAAGCTTTGGAAAAACTTGGACATCAAGTTTATGTGGTAACAGTCAACAACCAAGCAACAAAATACCAAATGGAAGAAAATGGACGAGTGATTCGTGTTCCAGCGATTAAAACGGGTATTTATGATTATCGATTGGGAAGTGTTTATCCGATCAAAGTTGTCAATACGATAAGAAAATGGAAATTGGATGTTATTCATTCTCACACCGAATTTAGTATGGGTATCTTTGCTCGCTTTTTGGCCAAACAATATAATATTCCTTTAGTTCATACGTATCATACGATGTACGAAGATTATGTCCATTATATTACGAAGGGGTATTTTGATAAGTCCAGTAAGAAGATCGTGGAATACCTTACGATGTTTTACTGCGATAAGACAGCCCAGGAATTAATTGTCCCAACCAAGAAAACATACGATCTCTTCAAACAGAAATATCGATTTGATAAAAACATCAACATCATTCCAACGGGATTGGAAGTAGAAAGGTTTTATCAGGAAAATGTGAAAGAGGCCAAAGTACAGGAATTAAAGAAAACATACGAGCTCATGAAAGGAGACTTTGTTTTAATTTTTGTCGGACGTCTTGCCCAAGAAAAGAATGTAGAATTCTTACTCGATGTTATGAAAGATATTACGAAAACGAAGAAGAATATCAAATTGTTGATTGTTGGAAGTGGTCCAGATAAAGAAAAGTACGAATCGATTGTCAAAAGAGCAAAATTAGAAAAAAATGTAATATTCACAGGAAAAGTTCCTTACGATGAAATTCCTGCTTATTACCAATTATCCGATGTATTTTTAACAGCCTCTACGACAGAAACACAAGGTCTTACCGTTGTGGAAGCAATGGCAGGAGGAATTGTGCCTCTTTGTATTGATGATGAAGCATTTCATTTGGTCGTAGTTGATGAACTCAATGGTTTGTTTTTTAAGACCAAGAAGGAATGTCGGTTGCAGATTTTAAAACTATACGAAGATCTAGCTCTACGAAAAAAATATGCCAATCAGGCTCGCATCAGTGCTGAACGCTTTAGTTCCAAGTATTATGCAGAGGGAGCACTTGAAGTGTATCGAAGAGCAATCAACGAAGGAAGAGGAAATCGTTATGGCTGGTTCCAGGGATTGGTCAATCGCATGAAACGGAGGTAACTATGTTAATTGTTTTAAATCATAAAATGAACTTTTTAAAGGAGGAAGCTTTAGCTTATGCCAAAGAGATGGAAGGTCTCTTCCTAAAGGAAGATCAACTTATTATCTGTCCTACTTATACGTATCTTCCCTTTTTTGAACCGATCGGATATTCGTTAGGAGCCCAAGATGTAAGCCATTATCAAAATGGTGCTCATACGGGAAATGTGTCTGCTTCTCAACTTTCTTCTTTGTCGGTACGTTATGCCATTGTTGGACATAGCGAAAGACGTCTTTTTGAAAAGGAAACTTCTGAGTTGATTCATGAAAAAATGAAAGAATTACTGGATCATCACATCACTCCGATTCTATGTGTAGGAGAAAGTCTCGAAGAAAAAGAACGCGGAGAGACCTTATTTCGAGTCATGCAGGAAATCGAAGAGTCTCTTCAAGGATTTACCAAAGACGAACTTGAACAAATTATCATTGCCTACGAACCAGTATGGGCAATTGGCACAGGGCTTGTTCCCAAAGAAGAAGAAATTGATCGAGTGATCAAACGAATCAAGGAACAAGTATTTCATACCTGGCAGATTGAAATGCCAGTCTTATATGGAGGAAGCGTCAATCAAAATAATATTTCTTCTCTTCGAGAAATTCCTTCCTTAGATGGATTCTTGATTGGAAGCTTTAGTTTAGACCCTAAAAATGTAAAATCAATTTTAAAATAGAGCTCTTTAAAGAGTCTCTTTTTTCGACAAAATTAGTGATTTTTTTCTCTAGGATTTTGGCAAATATTGGTATATAATGTAAATGCACGGCAGTAGGAAAGGAGAAAATATGAAAGATATCAGAATACTAATGATCGATGATAACGTCGAGTTAGTAAAAATGGTGAAGGAGTATTTTAAAAGCCATGCTAATATTGAAGTAACGTTGGAAGCGTACGATGGAGTAACAGGAATGGATCTTATGATGAATCATCAGAAGGAATACGATGTGGTATTGCTGGATTTGATTATGCCAAAACGCGATGGAATTTCTATTTTGGAAGAATTAAGGGAAAGCGATTATGAGAAAAAGATCATTGTCTTGACTTCATACAATGCCCCAGAAATGATCAGGAAGGTTTCAGAACTTGGAATTCATTACTTTATTTTAAAGCCATTTGAACTTGCAGATTTGGAGAAACGGGTTTCTGAATGTGCCGAAGAAGCAGGCTATCCAGCAACAAAATCGCTCGATCTTTATCGCAATAACTTGCAAGTATCTATTACAAAGATCCTACATGAATTGGGAGTTCCTTCCCATATCAAAGGATACCAATACATAAGAGAAGGAATTTCTGTGATTTACGAACGACCTGAAGTAGTAGGAGGAATCACCAAAGAGCTCTATCCCGATATTGCAAGTAAATTTGATACAACTGTATCGAGAGTCGAAAGAGCGATTCGTCATGCTATTGAAGTAAGCTGGAATCGTGGGAACTGGCAATTGATGGAAGATATTTTTGGACATAGTGTGGATATCGATAAAGCCAAACCAACGAATTCAGAATTCATTGTTACGGTAGCGGATAAACTAAGATTAGAATTTAACAATCCCATGATGAAAGAATAAGCAAAAGACGAGCAGTAATAGTCTTTTTATTTTGCAAAAACATTGACTCTTGTTCCCAAACATAATATACTTAAATTATAAAATATGGGACGGTGATGCGATTTATGGAACGAAAAATAACAGAATATCTTCAGAAATGGAAAAAAGACCTTTTAAGAAAGCCTCTTTTGGTATATGGGTCAAAACAGGTAGGAAAGACGTATTCTATTTTGGAGTTTGGAAAAAGTTGCTATAAAAATGTTGTTTATTTTGATACCGATAATAATCGCGAATTAAAAGAGTTGTTCAAAGAAAAGTTAATTGAAAAGATTATTTTGAAATTATCTGCTCTTTCTTCGGAAACGATTTTTAAAGAAGATACGCTTATCGTTTTAGATAATGTAAACGATATTGATATTGTCAAAGGAGTCAAACTATTCGGTTCGGAGAAAAACGATTACCATATCATTATGATCACTTCAAGAAGAGAAAACCTTACTCGCTTTAAGGGGGAAGAACTCCAATACAAAGTAATGTATGGAATGGATTTTGAAGAATATTTATGGGCTTGTGATAAAAAACAGTTAATTGACTTCATTAAAGAGTCTTATTATAACAATAAAGCGATGCCATTTCATAGTTTAGCCATGGATTATTTTTATCGTTATTTAATGATAGGTGGACTTCCAGAAGTAGTAGAAATGAGTTTACATACCAATGATAGTTATCGTTTCGAAATGGTAAAAGGGAAGATTTTAGATACTTATCAAAAAGAGATGGCTTACAATAAAAATTTAATCGATATTCCGAGGGCAATTGAAGTTTTTAAAAGCATTCCATATCAATTGCAAAAGGAAAATAAGAAATTTCAATATGGATTGATGGGATATGGAAGACGAGCAAAGGAATATGAGACATCGATTGAAACTTTGGTTGCAAACCAAATGGTGTACCGTAGTTATAAGGTCCAGCAAATTAAAAATCCACTTTCCAGTTGTCGAGAAAAAGATAGTTTTAAACTTTATTTGAATGATACGGGAATCCTTTTTTCGATGATGCATTGTCATCAAAAACAAATTTTTACGGATTCTAAATTAAAGAAGACACTTCTAGAAAATCATGTTGCCAAAAGTCTCATTGAAAATGGCTATGCGCTTCATTATTATCAATCGGATGGAAAAGCAGAAATTGATTTTGTAATTCAAGATCGCATTGGGCAAATTGTCCCTGTTGAAATCGTCAATATGGATTTATCCAAATCGAAGGCTCTTACAATGTTTATGCGTAAATTTACCGTGAAAGAGGCCGTTCGTATTACCGAAGACAACTTTAGTATGAAAAAGGGAATTCGCTATGTCCCAGTCTATGCGACATTTTGTTTGAAGGAATTGTAAAAGGAGAAAAGTATGAAAGAAAACAAAGGATTTACTTTAATAGAAGTGATTGCAGTGATTGCTCTTTTAGGAATTCTTTCTTTTATTGTCGTTGTTTCAGTCAATTCTGTTCGTGGAAGAATGAAAGAAGCTTATTACGAAAAGCAAACAGATTTGATTGTTTTGGCAGCAAAAGATTACTATTCCGATAAACGCACATTGTTACCAAAGGAAAATTGGGAAACGGAAGAAGTTTCCGTAAATACTTTAGTTCATCAAAGATACTTGGATCCTGTGAAAGGATATCAAAACGATCTTTGTGACTTTGATAATAGTAAGGTAGAAGTAATTAAGATTGATCAAGGAGAATATCGGTATCGAGTTAAATTGGAATGTGAGAATTATCAACCAACTGGATCAGGAAGTCAAAACGATCCAGCCCCAACGATTACCATCACTCCAAAAGATGGCACAAAGAGTAATAGGGATATCCCTATTACAATTAAAGTGGAAGACAATAATTTAGAAACGTTCCGTTATAGTATTAAAAAAGATAACACTGTTATAAAAACGACCGGATATATCGCTTATCAACAAGAAAATTATCGAGAAGCAGTAAAAGAAAATGGTATTTATCAAATAGAAGTGATAGCGATTGATAAAAATTGGAATCGAAGTACCAAGAGCGTTCGTTATCGTATTTACAAAGAACAAGCAGATTTGGATTTTGAAATAGTAAGTGACGTACCACAGTACAATGGGTTAAAACCAACGGTGAAGATTGAAGCAAAAACCAAAGCAGAGGATGTAACAATTGTAAAAACAGAAGTGGTTGCGAAGCAGGGAAGTAAAGTTCAGGATACTAAAGTAGAAGAAGGATTAAAGACTAATTTCCCTTGGAATTTAGGAACGAGTTTAAATGGACTAAAATACGATTATACGGTAACGGTAACCGATGATTATGGTAATAAAACATCTAAAACGAAGAGTTATACTGTGTATGCTGAATGTTCCGGATCCAATCGAAAAGTGACAGGATATGGAAACTATGGATCCTGTAGTGGAAGTTGTGGCACAGGAACAATGAGTAGAAGTATTTATTACGAAGATAAACTGACCGGAAAGAAATGCGCAAATGGAAGTCAATCAACTTCTTGTAATACAGGAATCGATTGCTGTAGTAAAACAACTACCACTACTTCGTCTTCTGGATGTAAAGGGTGTGGAGATGGAGCAAAGAAAACAACGACATACACATATAAGTCAGCTTATACAGGTGAAGTTTGTAGTCAAGAGACGAAACAAGAATCTTGTAAAACGACGGCTTGTTGTGCTGATCCGAACTATCGTCCACAAATAGAGCAAAGCAGAAGATGTAGTAAAACATGTGGAACGGGTGTTTATATCATAACCTATTCTATGAAAGATATTAGAAATGGGCAAAGTTGCGGAACTTATTCAAATACTTCAGATATTTCTTGTACTGATAATAGCGGATGCTCATCTGGAGGAGGAGGTTCTAGTGGTGGAGGTAGTAGTTGTACGTATGATTGTTCTAATCTTAATTTAGTAAGTTCCGGGGTTGAATGTGGTTTGGCTCCAGGTGCTTCACAAATCATAAATGGTACAAAGTCGGTTGGAATCGGCGGAGGAAGATGTCTGGTTTATTCCTGTGCTTGCCGATAAGAAAGATTGCCCTAGAAGGAGACTTGTACACATCATACTTTGAACAATTTATTTGAGAGGGAAGAAGATATATGAAAAAAAGAAAAATAGTCGTTATTATTGTTGCACTTCTTATCTTGCTGTCGGGATTGATTACTCAAATTATTTTCGTGAATCGAAAAACAAAGCCACAAGAAGAACAGGAAGAATTTAAAAATATAAATATTCAAATCCACAAAGAAGTCGTTCTAAATCAACTTCAATTTTCGGACTTTTTAATACGTACATGTGATGATGAGGTGGACGGAACTTGTGTTATTGATTTAAGCAAGTATACCTTTTCCGGAAATTATGAACTTAATGTGGAACATCCAAATGTTGTGTCCATTCGTTTCTTTAATCCCTTAGATCAGACCATATCTTCTTTTTCATATCAAATATTATTGTATAACAAAGATAAAGAATTGATTATGACGTTGAATGAAACGATCAGAGATATTGAAGGAAATGCAGAAGGAATGATTCGCATTTTGACTCCTGTTGATTTAAGTAAGGTAAAAGATTATAAATTGGAATTACAAAAAGATGCAAATCAAAAATAGAACCTTAAAAGAGGTTTTATTTTTGTTTACCTAATAGAACAAATGTATTATAATAAGTGTTAGAGGTGAAGTCGATGGAACGATTGATTTTTCATGTCGATGTCAATAATGCTTATCTTTCTTGGACGGCAGTTGATTTATTGGAGAGAGGTTATTCCATTGATATTCGAACGATCCCCTCGGTCATTGGAGGAGATGAGACAAAGCGCCATGGCATTGTTTTAGCGAAGTCTCCTATCGCGAAGAAGTATGGTATTGTGACTGCCGAAACGTTGTATATGGCAAGAAAAAAATGCCCTAGAGTGAAAGTATTTCCTCCTGATATGAATCTTTATCAAAGAAGGTCCAAAGAACTGTATTCTTACTTATTGCAATTTACCCCCTCAGTAGAACGTTATTCAATCGATGAGAGTTTTTTGGATTTAACAGGGACTTCTTTTCTC
>CARZYU010000010.1:0-597 GCA_949113215.1 uncultured Bacilli bacterium
TTCCTTCATCTATATACAGAATAACATAAAAACGACTTTTTGACAAGTCGTTTCCTCATCGAGGATATCAATAGACAGGTACGTTTTTCAATTGCTATAATTTAATATCAATTGTTGTCACTAGAACTAATGTTTGTTATAATATACTCGGAACATTTAATAGTTGGGTGCTACCTCTATCTTGTTAGATTGGAGGTGATGCTTGTAGGTAAGAAAGATTTTTTAATCTTTTCTTTAATCATTATCATCCTTTTACTTATAGCATTACTATTTGTAATACTAAACTAAAAGCGCACCTAACTCAGCATTGAATTAGGTGCTACAAAAATGATTGGGTAACACTCAACACGCTAATATTGAATGTTCCTTTTTTATTGTATGAAGTTTCCTTCATCTATATACAGAATAACATAAAAACGACTTTTTGACAAGTCGTTTCCAATCAATCTGGTGCCTGCGGTCGGACTTGAACCGACACGGTATCGCTACCATTGGATTTTGAGTCCAACGCGTCTACCAATTCCACCACGCAGGCGAGTTACAAGAATTATTATAGCATACATTCTTTTTTTGTGCTACTATTTTTCTTCTTGATAT
>CARZYU010000010.1:633-5691 GCA_949113215.1 uncultured Bacilli bacterium
GTAAAGTCTTCCATTTTTGGAAGTTCTTCAATCGAAGCAAGACCAAAATAATCTAGAAATTCACTCGTTGTCTTATAGAGAATGGGGCGTCCTGGAAGATCACTTCGTCCAAGTTCCTTTAAAAATCCCTTGGCAACCAACTTTCGTATCATCTGAGCACTGGATACGCCACGTATTTCGTCCACACCGATTCTTGTAATCGGTTCATTGTAAGCAACGATCGCTAACGTTTCTAAGGCCGATTGACTTAAGACATTGGTCTCAGGATTTTCAATCAAGCGTTGATAATACTCTTTGTGTTCTTTTTTCGTTGTCAGTTTAAAAGCATTCCCTAAAAAGTCGATACGAATCCCTCGATCCTCTTTTTCATAATCGGTGCGAAGAGAACTGATGAGATCTTTTGCTGTTTGTTCATCTATTTCTAAAATATCTTGCATTTGAGATAAAGTTAATCCCTCTTCCCCAACGACAAAAAGTAATCCTTCTAATACTGCTTTTTGATTCATGCTCTCACCTCACAGACGATGTCTCCAAATTCTTTTTCTTGGGATAAATACAATTCATTCTTCCTCGCCATTTCCAAAATTGCTAGAAAAGTAACTACGACATAGGTTCTTGTCGTTTCTTCAAACAAATCGAAGAAGGAAACCTTCCCCTTCTCTTTGAGAATTCTCCTGATGCCTTGTCTTCGTTCCTCTACACTAATTTCTTTGGTAGTTACTTTCGTATGGAGAGGTTTCTGTTCCTCTTTTCGTTTTAAAAACTTTTGAAAAGCATCTAACAAATCATCTAACGTCACATCACTTTGAATAACATTTTCTTCCGTGGCATATTGTCTTAAACTCTCTGGACTTTTGGTATAAATTTCCTGACGCAGTTCCTCTTTTTCTTTTAACGTTTTGGTGATTTCTTGATACTGTTGGTACTCGACCAAACGTTGTCTTAATTTTTCTTCAGGGTTTTCTTCTTCCTCTTCTACTTCCTCGTTTTGACGTGGAAGAAGTTTATGTGATTTCATTTCAATGAGTTCCGAGGCCATCACGAGAAAAGAGCTGGCAATTTCCAAGTTCAATTCTTTCATGGTTTCAATATATCTTAAATACTGTTCAATTACCAATTCAATTTTAACGGTAAAGATGTCCATCTTACTTTCTTTAATCAAATGAAGCAGCAAGTCTAATGGACCTTCAAACTGGTCAATTGTAACTTGATAGTCCATCCTCTCACATCCTCACTACTTAAAAGTATATCATAAAAGAAGATTTTGCGATATCCTCTTTTCGGAAACCAAAAAATAGAGTATAATAATTCTCGTGGAGAGTTGTCTGAGAGGTCGAAAGTGCAACACTCGAAATGTTGTGAACGGAAACGTTCCTAGGGTTCGAATCCCTAACTCTCCGCCAAATAAGTAAACAACTTAAAAAGTTTAAGAGGAAATACATATGAAACGTTTTACGATGAGGGACGAAGAATTTATTTGTGAATATTGTGGAACTTTAGTACATCCACTGGAATATTCCGCAAGAGATCATTGCCCAAAGTGTCTTTACTCCAAACACGTCGACATCTTGCCAGGCGATCGTGAAAACTCTTGTAAGGGATTATTAAAACCCATTGGAATTGAAAAATTCAAAGACAATTTCAAGATCGTTTATCGTTGTGAAACTTGTGGCAAACTTCATCGAAACATTATGGCAAAAGATGATAACATGGAGGAAATCATTCGGTTATCCAACCAAAAGGAAAGAGGTTAGTTTTTAATAACTACCTCTTTTTTTGTAAGATGACAACATGATCTTTCTTATCTTGCCCCTCTTCCAAATAGCGATCCATTTCTAACACTCTCATTTTAACATCTGGCAAAAAGGAGCGGTACTCTTTTTGCAATTCAAATTTACGAGAACGATAGATACTTGGATACAAATATTCGGACACTACAATTCCTTTTGGATTGAGATGATCGTTTACCAAAGAAGAAAGAGTTTGATAAAATTCTTGTTTTCTTTCTTGATATTGCTTTTCCTCTTCTTTTCCTCTTCTTAAAACATATTGTGCAATATTGGAAAGCAAAATAATATCGTACATTTTTAGTGATCTTACTTTTGGCAAAGATAATAAATCACTTTCTACAAATGGAATTTCCTTCTCTTTGAAACACTCTTTTGCCTTTTGATATTGTTCTTTATTCGTATAAGGATTCCTACTATACAAAGCATAAGTAGCGCAAGGTTCTTCTAAGAATAATTCACTGGCAATCAAACAAGAAGAAAACGATCCATATAACGTATCCCAAAAATAGCGAATATCCCAAGGCAACTGACTTCGAAATTGTTGATAAATTTCTTTAGAAAAAAGTTGATGATAATCTTTCGTATTAAAATACTTCATAAAAGTATTATGATCCAATGCTTTCACTGCGGTGAATTTTAATTCCTGAACGTAACGTTGAAGACGATTGATATCAAAAGTTTCTACGGATTTTGCTCCTACTAAAAAGGCATTAAAGGCATGATCTCCCGATGAGGCAACCGTTAAAACGTCTTTTTCCTTAAAGTCTAGTTTACTATAATAATCCGTTAAATTTTCTGTTGACCAAAGGTAAGTAGGAGCATAGGTTGTAAATCTCGGACAAAACAATTGCCCTTTATCCATAATAGTAACGACAGCGCTAATATCCTTTTCTATCATCTCTCGATTCATTTTACTTCCCCCTTTAAAGTGGTTCCTATTATACCACACTTTGCCCAAAAGAAAAAGACTTTTCAGTCTTTTGGTTTAAAGAATAATGTAAAGAGAAAAGTAAAGATAATGGCTGCTGTAATTCCGGAAGCAGTAAGATCAAACATTCCAACTAAGAGCCCAATGATACCAAGGTCTTGGCTACGTGCTAAGGCACCATGAATGAGTTGATGTCCAAAGGAAGTGATAGGAACCAATGCTCCACCACCTGCCCAGAGTACAATCTTATCATAAATTCCAAAGGTATCGAGAGCAGCTCCCAAGATTACCAAAATACTCGTGATATGTCCTGGAGTCAACTTAGTGTTGTCTAAGATAATTTGGGAAATCAAACAGACCAATCCTGCAAAGAGAAAGGCATTCAAGTAAATCATTTTCCCACCTCACTCTCTAAGCTAATCGCATGAGCGATACTTAAAATATTTTCCTTTTGGTAGACGAAAGTTGGACTAAAGAGTGCTCCTGTTGCCACTAATAATACTCTCTTTAAGGTTCCTTCTTCTAGAAGTTTTAAGATATGCCCGTAATTGACAAGAGCACTACAAACTGGTCCACTTCCACCTGCTAACACTTCTTTTTGATTGTTCAAATCGTATAACAAGGTTCCACAATCGTTATAGTGTTCTCCAATTTCCAATTGATACTCTGCCTTCATATAATCCTTTAGGATTTCTTTTCCATACATTCCAAGATCTCCTGTTAAAATCAAATCATAATAACTAGGATCTCTTCCTAAATCCGTCAGGTGTTGATGAATGGTATCCGCTGCTGCTGGGACCATCACGGCACCCATGTGCAAGGGATCATTCTGATTCATGTCGACAATTCTTCCGATGGTAGCACTTTCCACTTTGATCTTGCTCTTTTCATTGGATAGATAGACACAAGCTCCACCTGTTGCGGTGAAAGTTGCCGTCTTTGGTTTTGGTGCTCCATACTCCGTTGGATTACGGAATTGTTTTTCACTCGACATGTTGTGAGAACTTGTCGCTGCTAAACAGTTGTTGATCTTTCCACCCTCAATAAAAGTCGAACCAATGATCATTCCTTCAATACTTGTTGCACAGGCACTGTAAATTCCAAGGAAAGGGGTTTTTAACTTTTGTGATCCATAGCAAGAAGAAGAAATTTGATTTAAAAGGTCTCCTGCAATAATTAAATCGAGATCTTCCTTTTGTTTTCCTAACTTCTTTAGAACAATTTTCATACTATCTTCTAAGAGTTTTACTTCTGCCTTTTCCCAACTCTTTTCTCCTAGATAAAGATCCTTTTCATAGACTTTATCAAATGTATTTTTTAAAGGTCCCTTAGCTTCATATGGACCTGCTACTGTACTACTTTTACCAATGTATACTTTGTTAAATTTGAATGTCATAATCTTATCCTCCCATAATCAGCAATCGAAGCATTCCAAAGAACCAAGCAGCTACCACTCCATAAAGAATCACGGAACCTGCTAGTTTAAAGATATTGGTTCCAATTCCATAGATTGGTCCTTCCTTTTTGTACTCCATTCCAGCTGAAGTCATGGAATGAGCGAACCCAGTAATTGGGATCAATAATCCACATTTGGCAAAAGTAACCCATTTATCGAAAAAGCCTAACGCTGTAAACAAAGATGCAATAAAGATTAAGGTTACGATCATAAAGATCGATGCATCTTTGGTAGAAATATCGAACCAATAGGAATAAAGATCGATTAAAAGTTGACCTAGTACTCCAATTAGTCCTCCTATGACAAAGGCAATGATTCCATTTTTTACTCTCGTTTCTTTTGGTTTGTGTTTTTCTATGATTTTTTCATATTTTTTTGTTTCCATCTAATCACCATTTGTAGTATGGTAATCTTTTTTCTTCTTTATACTATTAGTTAACAAAATAGTAAAATGCAATTTTTATATATTGATAATTATTAAGTTGCATTTACTTTTTAAAACAATATGTAAGCAAGAAATTCTTGCTTTTTTTGTGGAAATATGATAAAATAAGGACCCTATATGTAGGGGTGGTTAGAATGAAGTTAGAGAAAAAAATTAACAATGCATTTTCATTAGAATTAGAGGAAGATTATCAATTACATCCAGAACTTATAGGAAAACAGGAGGAAAAGTATACCTTTGATCAAAAAGAATTACAAAGATTAGCCATTCGTTTAAGAAAAATAGACCAAAAGATTAATCGAAAACAGGAGAAATTAAGAAAAAAAGAGGAAAAAACTTCCAGTCTATTTTTCAAAACATACGATTACTTTCTTAATGAGGTTGGACGTGAGGATTTATTTATCATTTTTTTATTATCATCTTTAGGGAATTGTGTTCT
>CARZYU010000010.1:5701-22676 GCA_949113215.1 uncultured Bacilli bacterium
TGCTCTTCTAGTTTTACTTTTCTCATTTGGTTCTTCCACTATTATCACTTCTATGCTTTCTCTTCTAAAACCCATTTATAAATTGGTTCAAAAGCATCAACAAATCTATGCACCTGAGAAATTAAAAAAAATTTCTTTTCAAAAACGATGGAAAACAAAAAGAGAGAAACAATTAGAAAAAGAACAAGTTTATTTAAATCATTTGGTTGGTCTTCAACAAAACAACTGGTCACAATACCATGATTTAGAGGCAAGAATTCAACAACTTAATCAGCAAGAAGTAAGTGAAGAGCAGAAGGAAATTATAGAAATCACCTCTTTCAAAGAAAAAGAGGAATCCTTCCTCAAAAATGAAATCGATTTAATCAAAAAGCAAATTGATGATAAATTAAAACTGCTAATGGAATTACAACCCAAGGAAGAGAAATCTGCAAAAGTCAAATTATCCTTCGAACAGTTGATGATTTCGGTAGGAGACCATTATGAAATTGATCCTCGTTATCGAGATTATCTTCCTGTCATTGATTTTACTGGTATCAGTCTCGATAACGTCAATATTTCCGGTCTTGATCTTAGTAAAACAAATGCAAGTTTTGATCCTCAAGAAGTTTATAAGAAGAATCTAAATGGCGGAAAATATCAAGGTGATTTTTCTTGGGTAACTGATCACTTCCAAGACGTTCATCTAAATGATGCAACAATCATTGCAGAAGAAGGTTCGATTACTAATATTTATTTAGCCAGTTTAGCAGAGTACAATGAAAATAGTACTTTTGTAGGATGTCACGTATTTGATGAAAACGGAATGGAGATGTCCCAAGGAAGAATCAAAGGTATTCAAAAGACAAAAAAGACTACTCACAGGTAGTCTTTTATGCTGCTAAATTATTTTTTAATTTTTGCAATACCTTTGCTTCTTTTCGCGATACTTGTACTTGAGATATTCCTAATAGATCCGAAGTTTCTTGTTGCGTTTTTCCTTCAAAGTATCGAGTCATAATTAAATCTCTTTCTTCCTCTGGAAGTTGTTCCAACTGAAGTTTTAAATCAATCATTTCTGGTGAATAAGCCATTTCCTCTTGAGACACGGAGTCGTATAAATTGATCTCTTTTCCATCTTCACAAATAGGATAATCCAGACTCTGAACATATTCCGTTGCTCGTTTTGCCTCCAAGATTACGTCCTCTTCAATTCCTAAATAAAGGGCTACTTCAGTATCGGTAGCAGGACGTCCCAATGTTTGCGTCATACTATCCTTTGTTTTTTGAATGGTTCTATCCATCGCTAATATTTCTTTACTTACTTTAAGTGGTCTATTCTTTCTTAAATATTCCGATACTTCTCCTAAAATATATTTATAAGCATACGTGCTAAATTTAGCAGTACTATCTTCTTGATAATTTCGTTTAGCTTTTAAAAGACCCATCATTCCTACTTGATAAAGATCTTCCCTATCGACAATATGATTTGAAAAACGATTGATAATGGAATAAACCAATTTCTCATTTTCTAACAAAGCATCTACTTCTTCTATATTTGTATACATTGAAACGCTCCTATCTCATTTGAAATAATTTCTTTGTTTTGAAGCAATCGATCATGTTTCATTGATAAAGCTACTTTGGGATTTAAACAAAAGAGGACTCTTCCTTGATAGGAAAGTACTTTCTGATAATTTTCCTCAATCATGTTCATGGCAAATTCATCTATCCTTTGGACATGTTCGAAATTGAAAACGAAATAACGAATTCCATTTTCAAAAAGAAAGGAATCAATTCTTTGTTTGAACTCTAATACATTGGCACGATTTAAATATCCTGGAAATCTTATGAAAAGAATTCCTTTTCGAAACTCAAAGTTCATTTCTTTTCCCTCTTTCTTTTTTGTTGAGATCTCTTTTTTTGAATTTTATTCACATTCGACAAAACTTCTCTTCTTTTTTTATTTTCTTTTTCTTAAGTGAACTTATTATAAAAGTTTGATTTGTCGAACTATGTAGAAAAAGCTTTTTATATATAACAATAAAAATATTAATCTAAATTAAAAAACTAAAGTTTATTTAAACTATCTTCTTTCTTTTATGATTTTTTCTTTTTCTAATTCTTTTAAAGACTTTTCGGGTGTTGGCAAATCTTCAGGCATGACACCTCCAAGTCTTTTAATTGTATTTCTAACTTCCCTACCTACTTCATAATGAGTCCCTTTTGCATTATCCTCACCTTGGATATGATCTCTTTTTAATTTTTGCTCAGTTTGTGAAATTCGAAATAGATTAGCAATTAATTCATCACTACCCATATTGTCTAAAATATCTTCTCTGTATCTTAATCCTTTTCTTTTGGCAATATCGTCAGCAGTTTCACCATTGTATAGTCCTTTATAACCAGCATTATGAAACTTATCAAAGTTTTTAACACCTGCTTTTTTCGCTGTTTGATTCAAGGAATAATTGCCTCTTTTCGTCAAACTTCTTTGATAAAATCTTTTTTCATCTTCTGTTAATCTACTATATTCTTTTTCCGTTAACTCTTGTCGTCTTGTTTGTACTGCAAAATACGTTTGGCCTAAAGCAACCGTTTCTTTTCCAGGATCTGAGTTTTGTACAATAAGATAACAAGCATATCTAGATAATTTATAATCTATAACTTCTCTTTTTGCACCTTTAGCTAATTTTATCATTTTACCCACTTGGGTAAAATGATCGTCAATGATATATTTACTTTGTTCACAAGCTAACTTGGCATTTTCTATAACATTTATAAACTTTTGCCACTTTTTATAATCTAAAACAATTTGCAGTTCTCTAGCTAACCAATACTCATTACCATGTTCATCAATGTGTTTAATGGTTTCAAAAGTACGTTCATTATATTCTTTTATTTGATTCATTTCCTTTTTCATAATGATTTTCCTTCCCGTTTTATGAACTTAATTTCATTCGAATTTTTCTCATACTATCACGATTGTTTCCTAGTGTCATCTTACTGTTTTCTAAAATAGAAACGTCTTACATAAGGAAAAAAATAAATTGTTTCACAAAAAAAGAATGAAAAGCTTTCCCATCTCATCCTCTTTTGTTCTTTTTCATCTATTTTAGATTGTGATATTCCCTAGTGTCATATCTTTTAAAGATCGGTAGAACAATTCTAAAAAGTTACTCTTTTCTACTGTCTCTTTCACGGTAAGATCTACTTCTCCCACTTTTTGATTTCCATCATAGATCTGTAACTTTCCTACCACATCTCCCTGTTTGACAGGAAGAGCTATTTCATTCATTTTTATTTTAGTAGTATAACTTTTATCTTCCTCATTCTTTTTGCTTACTCTTAATGCATCCATGATCGGAACGACTTCTACCGTCTCTTTGTTTCCTTTCTCTACTTTGATCCTTCCAACCACTTCATTTTGTTTTTTTAAAGTATTTACCTTATAGTTGTTGTATCCATAATCCAATAGTTCCATGGTTTCGCTGTTTCGAACTTTACTGACTTCTTCTCCTAAAACGATGGCAATTAAACGCATTCCATTTCGTTTGGCCGTTGCCGCAATACAGTACTTTGCATTGTCAGTATGACCTGTTTTTAATCCATCTGCACCATCGTAAAAGCGTACCAGTTTATTGGTGTTGACGAGCCAAAACTTATTAGGAGTATTGGTCCTCAAATAATCTTCATAGACCGAAGAATAATCAAAAATTTGTTGATGCTTTAATAATTCTTGAGCGATCTTCACAAGATCATAAGCCGTAGAATAGTGTCCGTCTTCATCAAGTCCTGTACAATTTTTAAAGACCGTATTTTTGAGTCCCAACGATTTGACTTTATCGTTCATCATGTTAACAAAGTTCGCTTCACTTCCTGCAATGTGCTCTGCCATTGCTACGGTAGCATCATTCGCACTCGCCATGGAAATTCCCTTCATCATCTCTTTTACGGTCATGACTTCCCCTGGCGAAAGATAGATTTGACTTCCACCCATTCCCGAAGCATTGGCACTTGCAGTGACTTCATCCTCCCACTTTAACTTTCCCGATTCAATCTGTTCTAAAATTAAAATTTGAGCGACCATTTTGGTAAGAGAGGCCATAGCTCTTTTCTCTTGACTTCCTTTTTCATAGAGAATTTTTCCTGTCGTTGCCTCAATTAAAATAGCATTCCTAGCACCTGGAACAGGATCTACAACCTGCTCTTCTGCTCTTACCGAAAGTGGAATCATCATCAAAAGAGCAAGACATAATATACCTAGTTTTCGCAAGTTTCATCACTCCTAGTTTCACATTATGTCGACAACTTCTGTTCTAGACCAAAAAAAGAGTAGAAACTCTACTCTCTAATCAACCCATTGTACGTATCGATATCCTCTTGAGTACTAAATTCAATCAAACCACTGTTTAACGTCCAAGTTCCTTTTCTTTCACTTAGGAAAGTAAGAACTTTTTCACTTCGTTCGATCAAATGAAGTACTTCCTCTTTGGTTTTTTCTAAGTCTTTTGCTACCCTTTGAAACTCTTCATTTTCCATATCTTCTCTCATCAGTTTGTGATAAAGTTTTTCAGCTCGTTCACTGATCGTTTTTTTCTCCAAAGCTTCTTCTATTCTTTTATCATCTGTAAGTGTGATAAGAGAATTGAAATCTGCTATTAAATTTTGTTTTGTCTCGTTCAAGTATACTTTGCTCGCTTGAAATTCCGGTCCATCCTGTTGATAGTTTTCATAAGTTAATAGATTTACTAGTTTTTCATCGTCTAAGCTCTCTACAATTTTTCGGCATAAGCTACCATACTCATTCAAATAGGATTTAATGGTCTCTTCGACAACTCCATAGTCTCCTGTAGTAACCAAATCCATTGGAATCACTTCTTTGGTAATATCAAGTTTTGCAATACGATCGATCTCCTTGCGAAGTTTCTGTTCTTCAAAATAATTTCGGAAAAAAATTCCCCAAACAATAGTTGCTGTTACCAATACTCCTAAAGCTCCTAGAACAATCCATAACGTGGATTTCTTTTTCATTCTTTCACCTTCTTGTGATTATTATATAATATTTCTTCTTTCGAGGAAAGATGTCACATAAACTTTCTTGAGGTGTCTTTATGAAATATATTTTCTTTTTGCTTACTATTTTGTTTCTTCTTTCTGGATGTTTTAAAAAGGACGCAACCAATTCTTGGAATGAACTAGCTTACTTTAAAGAAAAAAATGAAAAACGATATGAATCGTATCAAGAAACTCATCCTAACTTAGAAAAAGACTTGGTGGTAGCAAGAGTCAATCTTGGACTCGATTCTCCTTTTTATACGAATACCAAACAGGCAGATCATCTCGATAGTGTAACCGTTCTAGTTAATAAATATCGTTATCTTCCTAAAAATTATACACCGAAGCATTTAGAAGTGATTCGAAAAGAATTCAATGTTGATCAAAAGGTTTTGATGAAAGAGGCCAAAGAAGCCTTCGAAGAACTCTGTGAAGAAGCCTTGAAAGGGGACCTCCATATTCGTGCCATTTCTACTTATCGTTCTTTTTCTTACCAAGAAAATCTCTATCAAAAATACGTAGATCAAGATGGAGTTATCATGGCAGATACTTATTCCGCTCGTCCAGGATACTCGGAACATCAAACAGGACTTACGGTGGACGTCGATAATGTTAAAACGAGTTATACAAATTTTGAAAGCACCAAAGAATTTGAGTGGATGCAACAACATTCCTTTGAGTTTGGCTTTATTTTAAGATATCCCAAAGGAAAAGAAGAGATTACTGGTTATGATTACGAATCTTGGCACTATCGTTATGTTGGAAAAGAAACTGCGAAAGATGTAACAAAAAGAAATCTTACTTACGATGAATACTACATGATGTTTTTCGATCAAAAAAAATAGCTTTATGCTATTTTATTTTGTGAGGAAAAAGACAACGATGAATGCAACAATCAAAACCACCGCTAAAGCGAAAAGTAAAGTGGTTTTCTTTTGGTTTTCTCTATTCATGGCTTACTCCTTTCCTATCATTCAATGGTGAAGTATGATGCAATATCTTCTTCTGGAAGAACATTATGATAATAGACTCTACCTAAAGTATCTCCAATATGAACGGGATCATCCACTAACTTTTCTAAATAAATTCCAACCTCAGGATCGATTTTGTCCCCTTCTTTTTTTCGACCTGCTCCAAGGTTCATCGAATACTTTGCCATTTTTAAAGCATCGATGTGACGAACGATTCCTTCTTTTTCCGACTTGATTTCGAATACCTTTTCGCTGATGGAAAGTTTACCGATCTCTCCTCCTTGAGCCTTCACTAGCTCCAAGAATTTAGAAAGAGCTTTTCCACTTAATAAGGCGTTCATGACTTCTTGTTTTGAAGTAGCAAGATCCGTACCCTTTGCCATACTTACCATCGAAGATGCAAGATCAATACAGAGTTTTGAAAATTCACTTTGTTCTTTCCCTTTTAATACATCAATTGCTTCGATGACTTCCAAGCTATTGCCAATGGTTCTTCCTAGTACATTCATATCACTCAAAACAGTTTGAACTTCTCTTCCATAATGATCACCGATTCTTTTCGTGATGCCACTTAAGAAATTCGCATCTTCTTGATTTTTAATGAGAGCTCCCTTTCCTACTTTGATATCGATCAATATTTTATCTGCCCCGCTTGCTAATTTTTTACTCATAATACTTGTGGCAATCAAACCGAGTGATTCTACAGTACCTGTTACATCTCTTAGCGCATAGACTTTTTTATCCATAGGGACCAAATCTTTGGTCTGTCCTGTCACAACAACGCCAATTTGTTCCACTTGTTTTTTGATTTCTTCTTCGCTAAGATCGGTACGATAACCTGGAATACTTTCCAGTTTATCGATGGTTCCTCCTGTATGTCCCAATCCTCTTCCACTCATTTTGATCACCGGAACATGACACGAAGCAACCAAAGGAGCTAAGACAAGCGTTGTTTTATCTCCTACTCCACCAGTAGAATGCTTATCGACCTTAACTCCCTCTAGGGAACTCCAATCTAATATTTCTCCACTTTTTAAAAATAAATCCGTTAAACAGAAGATTTCTTCATCCGTCAGTCCTTTCAAACAAATCGCCATCAAGAAAGAACTCATTTGATAGTCAGGAATATCTCCTTTTAAATAACCCTCAAAAGCAAAGGCTAATTCTTCTTTGGTTAACGTTAGTCCATTCTTCTTTTTTTCGATGATTTCGATTATCATTCTATCCCCTACCTTACTTTCATTATAGCACAAAAAAACGATCTTTTTACGAATCGATCATTTCCGTTTCTTCTTTTAGGGATGAAGCATTGAGCGCCATTCCAATGACAAAAGCATAAGCCAAAAAATAGACCCATAAAAGTAAAATTAATAAATTGGATAAACTACCATAGAAGGCATCGTAATGAGAAATCTTATCGACGTAGAAGGAATAAATTTGAGTAATTCCAATCCACGCAACCGTCGTAAAGATCGCCCCTGCGGTAGTGGACTTGTGATCAATTTCACGATCAGGTGCCCATTGGTATAATAGTTTCATATTAAAGTAAATTAAGATAATCGAAATGGGCAACTTTAAAAGTTGATACGTATTGTAAACGATAGGAACTAATTTATTTCCTCCATTGCTACTCCGCAAGAAATTCATAACAGTCTCTCCAATGATAGGAATTAACAAAATGAACGTAAACAAACCAATTAAAAGGAATGTCATCAAAATCGCTTTACTTCGTTGACGAACAACACCTCGTTGTTCTTCTTTGTAAAGAGTATTTGCAACCGTTATCATCGAATTGGTTCCATTGGAAGCCAGGAAAAAAGCAGATAAGAAAAAGATAATCATTCCATAGCTTGGGGTTTGTCCAACGGTAAGAGGCGTTAATAATTCGGCCACTCCATGGGGAAGTGTATTTTGAATTAACTCTACGACTCCAGACGTGGAAACGGAAAAAAGAGAAGCGATTCCTCCCACTAGAGCGATCAAAGGAATGATCGACAAAACGAAAAAGAAGGCTACTTGCCCTGGTAAAGTTTGCATCTCTGGTTTGGTTACGAGATGATAAATTTTATGAAGGAAAGTGCCTAACTTTTTCATGATTACCTCTATTTATACTCTTCTTTATTTTGTCTCATAGCAAGTGTTGCTTCGTTGATTGCATCGTCGATCGTTTTAATATCGTCCATGATCATACTATAGCCAACCGCCGCTCCAAATTCGTATGGTAATTCCTTCTTGAATTCTTTTGTTAACTTTTTACAATATGTTTCCATTTGTTGTTCAGAATAACCAACTAAGTAAATCAAGAATTCATTTCCATCGGTTCGAATGATTTCTGTGTTCTCTAGTTGTGTATTAATAAGTACAGATGCTGCTTTGATAATGAGATTATCTCCTGCTTCATGTCCATAATTATCGTTGACGTATTTTACATTATTTAAATCAATGATTGCAATGGCTTGTGGATAGACTTTACTATTATCCCACTCGTCCATTTTTAAATTCAAATAATTACGATTTTTAAGAGATGTCAGCATATCGGTATATTTTCTTCGATCTTCTTTTCTTACTTCTTTGATGTTCTTCTTCCGTTTTAACGTCATATAGACAATTGTCACAATCAAAAGTGGACCAAAGATAATTGCAAGTAAAATAAGATACAATTGAGAAAAGTCTGATCGTTCAAAGATACTTTGGTGAAGACTATTGATTCCAGTATTCCGATACCGATAATAAGAATTGGTATTGATGACATAATTAAATAAATCGTAGAATGTCTTGTTTTCTTTTTTTACAACGAACTTATAATCGTTCATCATCGTATCTTGATAGAGAACTTCATAGTCTTGAAATATTGAATTTTTGTATTGCTGATACACTTCTTTATCTAAGACGATCAATTGATCTTTTGCTTTTCTCTTTAAGGTATTTAAATTGGCATACGTGTTAATGGTTACTCTTCCATTATCTGCAAAATAACTATAAAGGGCATTTTTCTCTAACATAGCGATACTCTGTCCTTTTAAACTTTCAAAGGAATTGACAATATGTTCATCTTTCCCTTTTCCAAGAACAACATACTCTTCCACAAAGGTAGAAATCGTTGGTAAATAATCATGTTCATTCGTGTGGAAGTTATAATAATCAAAATAAACATCCACTTCTCCCTTTTGAATTGCTTCTTCTAATTTTTGAATGGAATCGTATTTCCGATACGTAAATTCGATGTCAGTAAGCCTTGAGAGACGATTCAAATATTCTCCGGCAATTCCATTTACTTTACCATCAATTAATACTTCATAAGGTTCGTTCTCGACATAACCATAAACATAATTCTTGGAAAGTAAGTCGGCTTCCGTTTTATTATTCAAATTGTTCATTTGAACATAATAATGAAGGAAGGCTTGGTTGTACTCTTTAACGTAGTTGTTTTCTTTCCAGTGTTGATAATATTTTTTTACGATGGTATTCAACTTCGTATTATCATCGCTCAAAGTCAAAACAATTTTCTTTGACATCTCGGTGAAATAATAGTTGATGGAATAACCAGCTTGCCCAATGATGTTGTCCAAATACATGATGTTAGGCACGATGATCATATGCACTTCTCCCGTATTCAAAGCTTGGTAAAGTTCCGCAATCGTCTCATACGTCTTGTAAGATAAGTTAGACCCCGATTTCAGGTAATAGCTAAGTTCTCCAATATCAGTAGCCATTACTCCAAAGGTATAATCCTTCATATCAGAAATATGATTGATTCTTTGATACGTTTTGCCAATTGCCACGTAACTATCTTCAAAGATCAAGAGGTCTTTATCGGATAAATTATCTTCGTTATTTAAAATGCGAATGCGATAAGAAGAACCTGTAGGATTCGTTTCTTTCAAATAAGAAATTTTATTGAATTCCATTCCCGTATTCTTTTCAAAATCATCGATAAATTGAAAGAAGACTCCTTCTCCGTCCATTCCATAAAGGGGAAAATTATTGATGACTTCAAAATCGGAAACAGAAGAGGAGTTCTTCTCAATCCACCGTTTTTCCGAAACTGTTAAAGAAGTCTTTTCATCGGCTGTATTAAAATGTAAGTAAACACCGATGAGAACAATAATAGCGACTAATATAGGAACGACAATGATTACTTTTTTCTTCAAAATACTCACAACCTATCTATCCTTTGTAAAGGAAAATTCTCCATTCGAATGATGTTTGTATCCAATGATAGGAAATCTTGCATCTTCCTTTGCTTTCTTAACCATCAATTGCATATCGTAGTAAGCAAGTTGTTTTTCTTCAAACCCCTCTTTGAGCGCTTTTGTTAGTTCTTTCGCAGTTCCTACTTCAACATCATCTTTTACCGTTACAATGAAGGTAACCAATCTTCCCTTGATATCAGAAGTTACCTTTTCGACGAAATCTTTATCTTGGATCGCTCCTGTTACTTGTTCAAGTTTCTGATTTTGGATTTTTACTTCTTCAATTCCTTTGAGACGATTCCCATAAAGAGCTTTCCCAACATTTGGGAAAAATGCATTCTTCACCCAAACCCCTGCAATGACGATCAAAATGAAAATAATAATCGCCACCATGGTGAATTTGTTCTTTTTGATGAACTCCATAGTCTCACATCCTTATTATCTATTATTATACACTATTGATTACTGTTTGGAAAGTTCTTTTAGGAGCATTTCATTTGCCATAGAAGGGTTGGCTTTTCCTTTCGTTTCTTTCATGATCTGTCCCATCAAATACTTGACTGCACGATCTTTTCCATTCTTATAATCCTCAACACTAGAAACGTTTTCTAAAAGAATCTTTCGAATCGTTTCCTCTAAATAAGTCGTATCGCTGATGTTTTCAATTCCCTTTTTCGAAATGATGGCATCCATATCTTCCTCTGTTTCCATCAAATCATCTAAGATATCTTTCACATTGCGACTACTTAATTCTTTGGTAGAAATCTTGAAAACGAGGGCTTGAAACTTTTCTTTCGTAAGCAAGGTATCCTTTAAGGTCTGATGTGTTCGATTTAAGAACGAAGAAATATCTCCTAAGAGTAGATTGCTTCCAACGACAAAGTCCAAGTCAGTATCAATATACGTGTTGAGATAGTCACTTAGTTCTTTGTTTTGTAGTAGTTTTTCGACGTTAACCGAGGAAATTCCTCTTGAAAGATAGATCTCTTTTCTTTCTTTTGGAAGCATTTCCATAGAGAAAAGAGCTTCTTCGACCATGTCGTCGGTCACTTCGACAAAAGGAATGTCTGGTTCTGGAAAATAACGATAGTCATTTCCTGTCTCTTTCACGCGCATCAAAACAGTTTCACCTAAATTATCATCGAAACGTCTCGTTTCTTCTCTCAGAATTTCTCCACGTTCTAAACATGCTTTCTGTCTTTCTATTTCTTTTTCAATACTAAGTCCAACGTTGTGAATGGAACCGATGTTTTTGACCTCGATCTTCGTTCCCAACTGATTGGAACCTACCTCGCGAATGGAAATGTTCGCATCGCATCGCATACTTCCTTCTTCCATTTTGCAATCACTGATCGAAGCATAAAATAACGTACGACGTAACGTTTCCAAATAAGCCATGGCTTCTTCACTTGAAGAAAGGCAAGGTTTTGTCACAATTTCAATCAGTGGAACTCCAGCACGATTGAAGTCGAGTAAACTGACATCTCCTTTGTGCATACTTTTACAAGTATCTTCTTCGATGTGCATCTCTTCAATTTCTACTTTTTTGAACGTCCCATCCACTTCAATTTCCAAAAATCCATTTCGCCCAATTGGTGTTCTTGATTGAGTAATTTGATAATTCTTTGGATTATCGGGATAAAAGTAATTTTTACGGTCGAAATGCATCCGTCTTGTTATGGTACAATTTAGAACTTTACAAGCACGTAATCCAATGGATACTACCTCCCGATTTAACCATGGAAGTGTTCCGGGATAACCTAAGTCTACGACCGTCGTATTGTAATTGGCTCTTCCTCCATATTGATTTGGAGCAGGAGAAAACATTTTACTTTTGCTTTTTAATTCAACGTGAACTTCTAATCCAATCGTTGGAATATATTCTTTCATGCTACTTCCTCCTTTGGATTTAAATTCAATTTTTTATCTTGTTCAATCGCATACGCTAACTGATACATCTTCGCTTCTCCAAACGAAGGGCCTACGATATGAAGTCCAATTGGCATATGATTGTGGTTAAAGGCAATTGGTACATTCATTCCAGGTAAACCTGCCATATTGACGGGAATGACTAAAATATCATCCATAAACGATTTCATTGGATCATCCAAATTTTCATCGAGACTATAAGCCACCGTCGTTGTCGTTGGTCCAATGATCAAATCGTATGTTTCAAAAGCATGTTCAAAACTCTTTTTGATATCATCGCGAATTTGTAGAGCTTTGTTATAGTAAGTGACAGCATTTTCTCCGGACAACAAATAAGATCCAATCATAATTCTTCGTTTGACTTCTCTTCCGAAACCAGCTTGCCTTGTTTTACGATACATTTCTTCCACATCGCTAGGATTTTCGGTACGATAACCATAACGAACGCCATCAAAACGAGCTAAATTGCTGCTAGCCTCTCCCATGGCAATAATTTGATAGAGGGTAACGGCATTTTCAATGTAATCAATGTCGATCCTCTCTACGGTCGCTCCTAATTCCTCTAATCTACGAATGGTCTTTTCCATTTCTAAACGAATTTCCTCTTCGACAATATCACTCATCCAATAATTAGGAACACCTATTTTCATTCCTTTTATTTCTTTACCAATGAATCTAGTATAATCTTCTTTCTCTTTTTTGGAAGAAGTCATGTCTTTCTCATCAAACGAAGTCAAGTTAGAAAGAAGAACAGCATTTTCGTAAACATTTCTCGTCATTGGCCCAATTTGATCAAGACTGGAACCAAAAGCAACCAAACCATAACGAGAAATTCTACCATAGGTTGGCTTCATTCCAACGATTCCGCAGTAACTAGCAGGTTGACGAATACTTCCTCCCGTATCGCTTCCTAAAGCAAACGGTATTAATCTTGCTGCCACACAAGCGGCACTTCCTCCACTGGATCCCCCTGCAATGCAGTTTTTGTTCCATGGATTCTTTGGAGCATCAAAATAACTGGTACGACTCGTAGACCCCATAGCAAATTCATCCATATTCGTTTTTCCAATGATAATCATTTTTTGTTTTTTGATATTTTCTACTACGGTAGCATCATAAATCGGCAAAAAATTCTCTAACATTTTTGAAGCACAGGTTGTTCTGAGCTCCTTCGTTACAATGTTATCTTTCACCGCAATGGGAAGACCGAACAGTAAATTGTCTTCTTCTACTTCTCCTAAGGATTCTGCGATAGAAATCGCATCTTCATTTAACGTAATAAAAGCATTTAATGTTTCATTTTCTTTGATTCGCTCGAAGCACTCTACCACCAAATCCTTTGGTGTCACTTCTTTTTTTACCAACAATTCATGAATCTCTTGAATGGATAAATCCAAATACTTACTCATTGATCATCACCGGCACTTCTATAAAATTCCCTGTATGACTAGGGGCGTTTTGTAATACTTCTTGATTGGATAAAACCTCTCCTACTTCGTCACTACGTAAAGAAGCCTCATGGTCCCAGGGACAAATCAACATCTCTTCATCGTAATTTTTTACTTCCTTGATTTTATCTACTTCATCGAGCATTTTCTTAAGTTGTACTTGATAAGTTTCTAATTCTTCTTCTGTCACCGCAATTCTCGCTAAATCTGCTACGTGCAGAACTTCTTCTTTGGGTAATTTATCTTCCATGTCAAGCTCCTTTCACTACGTCTTATTATAGCATGACGTCTAAAAGAAGAAAAGCGAAATCTTCGAAAGAAAAAAGCAAAAAACATGGCCAAATGAAAGAAAATCAAGTATACTATACCCTACGATGAAAGGGGGGGGAGTACCTATGGAATTATTAAAGCATGCCTGGGATATGAAATTACCAGAACCACTTGATCAAGATGTACAAAAAGAATATATTGCTCATTTAATACGTCAAGATAGTGATCATCAACAATATGCCAACTTACTTATTTATCATAACCTTCGTTTGGTAACATTTACTCTAAAGAAATATTATCCTTTTTGGAGAAAAGAGTTTCCCGAGTTAATTTCTGTTGGTGTAGAGGCTTTCAGCAAATGTGTTTATTCCTATGGAAAATTAAAAGATCCTACCCTACCTTTTGGAACTTATTGCATCAATCGAATCAGATCTAGTATGGGAAACTATCTTCATAAAGAGGTTTCCTTGATAAATCGAAGTACAAGTCTAGAGGTTGAAATGAACCCAAATCGCTCTAATTCTGATTCCCTTGAGAATCGAACCAATGACATGCACAGTTCTACTCTTACTCTAATCGAAAATTATGAGCAAAAAGAGGAACACGAAACCATTAAAATCTTAGTAGAGCAACTTCCTGAACCAAAGAAAATGATCGTAAAAATGCATTTTGGTTTCAACGAGGAAGGGCGTGTCTTTCGTCAACAAGAAATTGCCGCCCATCTTCACGTAGGACAACCTGCTGTTTCCAAAATGTTACAGCGAACGCTTGTGGAATTAAAAATGAAATTAGAAGAGTCCGAACTTGGAACCCAAGAACTTCAAAAAAGAAAGATGAAAAAACGTTAGAATGATTCTAACGTTTTATTGTGTCTCTAATTTTTCCATGAATTCTTGTTCATTCCAGATAGGAATTCCAAGTTTTAAGGCCTTGTCGTACTTGCTTCCAGGATTGCTACCTACGATAACAACATCCGTTTTCTTGCTGACGGATTCTACCGTTTTCCCACCAAACGATTCAATTTTTTGTTTTGCTACTTCCCTTGGCATCGTTTCTAAGGTTCCTGTCAAAACAAAGCTTTTCGAAGAAAATTCTTCTTTTAAGTTCACAATTTGTCCCAAATAGTTCATGTTGAGTCCTAATTCTTTTAATTCTTCTAATTGAGCTAAGTTTGTTTCATTGTGAAAATATTCAAAGATACTCTTGGCAATGATATCCCCTACATCTGCTATTTCGATCAGTTCCTCTACTTTGGCATTCTTTAAAGCATCCATTGTAAGAAAGTGACTTGCTAACACCTTCGCCGTTTTACTCCCTACATGAGAAATTCCAAGACCAAAGATGAGTCGTTCTAAAGAATTTTCTTTGCTCTTTTCGATTGCTTCCAACAGATTGTCAATCGATTTATCTCCATAGCCCTCTAGCAATGTCAAATCCTGTCGATGTTTGTCTAAAGAATAGATGTCAACAACGCTTCCAATAAAGCCGAGGTTATAGAAGTCTTCGATGATCTTTTCTCCAAGTCCTTCAATATTCATTGCATCATGAGAGACAAAGTGTGTGAAAGCTTCCATATGACGAGCTGGACATGTTTCATTCAGACAAAAGTAGTCAACCTGTCCTTCTTTTTGTTGTAAATGGCTTCCACACATTGGACATTCGGTAATCATTTTGAAATCCGTTTCTTCTCCCGTCCGCCGTTCTTTTTTTGCTTCCAACACTTCAGGAATGACATCTCCTGCTTTGTGAATGGAAACAACATCCCCAATTTTCAAGTCTTTCTCCATGACGTAATCCGCATTGTGAAGGGTTGCTCTTGAAATTGTCGATCCCATGACGATCACTGGTTCTAATACCGCATTCGGTGTAATTTGACCTGTGCGTCCTACAGTAAAGATAATATCCGTTAGTTTTGTAAGAACTTCTTCTGCCGGAAATTTATAAGCTGTCGCCCACTTTGGATACTTTGCAGTTGAGCCAAGCTCTTGTTGCGAACGAATACGGTTCACCTTAATGACAACTCCGTCAATGTCGTAAGGAAGCGTATCCCGTTCTCTGGTATAATGAGAAATAAATTCTAAAACGCCATCGATTCCTCCCACTAGGCGATTGTTGGGATTTACTTTGAATCCTAGCTTTTTCAAATAGTCAAGGGCCTCACTATGCGTTTCGATTCCATATTCCAAAGGATTTGGCAAGTGATAAATCCAAGCATCCAAGTTTCTTGAAGCTGCCACCTTGGAATCCAATTGTCGTACACTTCCAGCCGCTGCATTCCTAGCATTCTGTAAGAGCGATTGTCCTGCTTCTTCTCTTGCACGGTTGATCTTTTCTAGAGTCTTTTTACTCATAAAGATCTCCCCCCGGACTTCGATATCCACAGGTTCTGTTAACTTTAAGGGAATTGACTTGATGGTCTTTACATTATGTGTAATATCCTCACCTGTTACACCATCGCCTCTTGTCGCAGCTCTCACCAGTTCTCCTTTTTCGTAAAGAAGAGAAACGGATAAACCATCAATCTTTAATTCACAGACGTATTCAGGATGGATTCCCTCTTTCCTGATGCGTTGATCAAATGTTAGAATTTCACTTTCGTTAAAGACATTGCTAAGGGACATTAGAGGAATTTTGTGATTCACCTTTGTAAAGCCTTCAATCACCTCTCCACCAATTCTCAAGCTAGGAGAATCCTTTTTGATCCATTCTGGATGTTCTTCTTCGATGGTGATTAATTCTCTTAAATATTTATCGTATTCTTGGTCTGTAATGGTTGGATCATCCAAAACGTAATACTTGTAATTCGCTTCATTTAAAATTTTGATCAATTCTTCATACCGTTTTTGCATTGTCCATTTCTCCTTTTATTCGTTTGGATACTGTCCTAATTCTGTGAACTCCTGTAATTTTTTCATCAAAGAATCCTTATCCTCACGATAAGTCATTCCATACCACTTTTCTTTCGTCAAAAGCACCTCTACTTTTGCCTTTCCTTTTTCCATCTGCTTTGTCAAAGCATCTGGCAGATAAAATTCTTTCGTCTCCAATGCTTCTTTATTTTGGTCTAAAAACTCTTTGAACTCATCTTCTAAGCCTTTTAAAAAAGAAGGGGTAAAGCCAAAGAAAT
>CARZYU010000010.1:22697-25670 GCA_949113215.1 uncultured Bacilli bacterium
CTACTTCGAAAGAAGGAGACCCATCTTTAGGAGTTGCAATGATTTTGTCCTCTCTTTGTTCGACAGAACTTTCAACCAGTCCTTTCAAAAATGGTCCTTCCAATACACAAATACCACGGTTTACCGTTCCATTTTCCGTTAACGTATTGAAAACAGGATAACCAATCATCGCATACCGATGGTCGTCTTCTTTCCATTTCCTTAGATAATCAGCCATAATCCGAAACGATTCTTTTCCATAGAAATCATCGGAATTGATGACCGCAAAAGGTTCTTTGACAACTTCTTTCACACAATAAATTGCATGCCCCGTTCCAAGTGGTTTGGTACGTGTTTGTTTAAGAGAATAACCCGAGGGTAAGGTATCATTCGCTTGTTCAACAAATACAACTTCTATGTCTTCACGAAAATACTTTCCTAGATGTTCTTCTAAGAACGATTGATGCTCTTTTTTGATGATGAACACGAACTTATGAAATCCTGCTTCGATCGCATCGTAAACAGAATAATCGATGATGAATTCGCCATGAGGCCCTACTGGTTCCATCTGTTTAAGTCCCCCAAAACGACTTCCCATTCCGGCAGCCATAATGACTAAGGTTAACTTTTTATTCATTCGTTTCTACCTTCTTTAAACTCTTATGATTTTTCATTAATTTTTTCACCCCAAATGGATGTTTAAATGCGACACTCACTAACGTATTGCTCACTTCGACGACTCTACCCGTTCCAAAGCTATCGTGATAAACATAATCGCCTATTTGATAATCGACCATTTCTTTCGATAAGACTTCCTCTTTGTGAAACGGAACTTCTTCTTTGGTTTCGGAAGCGACATTCAAAGGTTCCAATAAACTAGAATCGATTTCTCCTAAAAAACGCGAAGGAGGATTTACTTGATCGTTTCCAAATAATACACGACGTCTGGCATTTAAGAGATAAAGTTCCTCTCTTGCTCTCGTAATCGCTACATAGCAAAGGCGTCTTTCTTCTTCCACATCACTACTATCCATCAAAGAATTCATATGGGGAAAAATTCCTTCTTCCAAACCGACAACAAAGACGTGATCAAATTCAAGTCCTTTCACGGAATGTACCGTCATTAAACTAATACGATTGTTATCACTACTATATTCTTCTTTATCGGTTACCAAACTCACTTCAAAAAGAAAATCTTCCAAAGACACGAGTCCCTCTCGTTCTTCAAAATTCTTGGTAATGGATTTGAACTCTTCCAAGTTTTCCAAACGAATCTCACTTTCCAAACTCTTCTCTTGTTCAAGTTCTAACTTCAACCCAGAAGCATCAAGTACTTTGTCGATTAATTCCGTCAACGTGACGTTTTCAGAAACCGTCTGTAATCGTTCGATCATTTCTTTGAAAGCAAGCTCTTTGCCACTATTAATCGTTTCAAATAAACTAAGTCCTTTTTGTTCTGCTTCTTCTGTCAATCGTTCAATGCTTTTTAATCCAATTCCTCTTTTGGGAGTATTGATTACTCTTAAGAAACTGATATCATCTTTCGAATTGTGAATGAGTCTCAGATACGCCAACAAATCTTTGATCTCTTTTCTGGAATAGAAGCTGAGTCCTCCCACAATTTTATAAGGAACACTCGATTTTAATAATTCTTCTTCTAAGACACGAGATTGGGCATTGGTCCTGTAGAGAATGGAAATTTCTTTCGGATCAACACCCTCTTCCATCAACTTTTTCGCCGTTATAGCTACAAAATGAGCTTCGTCTCGTTCATCGTAAGCCCGGTAGTATTTTACTTTTTCGCCATCTCCTTTGGTACTCCAAAGTTCTTTTTCTTTTCGATTCTTATTGTTTTTGATCACTGAGTTGGCCGTATCCAAAATCGTTTTCGTCGAACGATAATTTTGTTCCAACTTGATGGAAACAGCATTTTCATAATCTCGTTCAAAATTTAAAATATTTTGATAGTTGGCACCTCTAAATCCATAGATTGATTGATCGCCATCTCCTACCACACAAATATTACGATACTTTGCTGATAACATCTTACTTAAAATATACTGGGCTTGATTGGTATCTTGATACTCATCGATTAAGATATATTGATATCTCTCTTGGTAATGTTGTAAAGTATCAGGATGCTCCTTAAATAACTTAATGGGTAAAATCAACAAATCATCGAAATCGACCGCATTGTTCTGCTTCAATTTTTTCTCATAACTTCGATAAACTTCTAATACCGTCTTTTCGTATTCACTGGCTGCATACCGTTCGTAGTCATCAGGAGAAATAAACTCATTTTTACAACTACTGATCTTATTTTTAATGGCTTTTGGATGATAACTTTTAGGATCCAAATTCTTTTCTTTCAATATTTTTTTGATGATCGATTGCGTATCGTCTGTATCCATAATGACAAAATTACGATCGTATCCAAGTAGGGAAGCATTTTCTCTTACAATTTTTAAGCCAAACGAATGGAACGTTGAAATTTGGATTTCATTCGCAATGTTACCAACCAAAGAAACCACCCGATCTTTCATTTCTTTGGCTGCTTTATTCGTAAAGGTAATCGCCAAAATACGGTAAGGAGGAACTTTTTTTTCTTCGATGAGATAAGCTATTTTCGTCGTAAGGACTCTCGTCTTTCCACTTCCTGCTCCAGCAATAATCAAAAGTGGACCCTCGGTATGAAGAACCGCTTCTTTTTGTCTTTCGTTTAACGTCTCTAAGTTCATCCTTACCACTCCTCTTGATCATTATACCTGATTCAAAGAAAAGAAAAAAGAGTAGTTTTTCTACTCCATCGTAAGCACATAAGGATCGTTCTTTCCCTTTTTTCTTTCCACCTGTTTTTTCTATTTTGTGATAGAATAGAAGTGGAAGGTGAAACGATGAAACCTGTACTACTTTGTATCTGTGATGGAATTGGCATCAGAAATGAGCAACATGGAAACGCTTTTTTACAAGCCAATAAACCAAATTTTAATTTTT
>CARZYU010000011.1:0-9721 GCA_949113215.1 uncultured Bacilli bacterium
TTTAGAGAGGAGGTTTGATGAAATGAAGACGAAGACCTTTCTTTTGAAATTCCTAAAACTCATTTCCATCATTTTATTTCTCTTAACCTTTTTGGTTTTGACGATAAAAAAATGACACTTAAGCATTTCGCTTAAATGTCCCCCACATTTTTGGTAGACATTCGGGTATCAAACAGAATGCCTCCCTTTTTATTGTATGAAGTTTCCTTCATCCATACTCAATATAACATAAAAAGGATAGAAGAACAAGAATTAAGATCTTCCTCTTGAAAATAAAATCCCACTGTCTTCTTGAAATCCCGCATGAATTGCTGCCTGTCGACTCGCTACATTACTCTTTTGAATGACTAATTGAATTCTTTCTACATCTTCTTTGGCTTCTAAAATCCCAGTTGCTGCTAATCTCAATATCCTTCGGCCATAGTGTTCCCCTCTGGCACTTTTCACTACAGCATAATGTAAATCCACTGTATTTTCTAAGTCTTTAGCAAAGGCATACAAGTAACCAATTAAATTACCATCCATCCGAACGAAATAAGGCATATCAAATTGAAATGTGGATTGATGATTCGTTTTCTTAAGTTGTGTTTTTAATGTTTTTAAGTATTTGTTAACCGTTGGATCTTGTAGTAATTCTTTCTGTAGATCCTGATGACTTTCATTGAAAAGATCAACTGCTTCTAAAACCATGTTTCCTAGCGTAATCATATCATTCTCCTAAATCATCGATTTACGGGTATAATAATCTACTTCTTTGTTGAGGTAAAGATCGATGGTTCCTTCATCAACTACTTTAATAAAGCCTAATCCACATATCACTAAGTCTTCTCGATATTTCATTCCAATTGTCGTTTTGGCCAAATGATGTAAGTCATCATGATTGTTCGCATTCAAAAGTCTTTTAACTTTTAAATCATTAGAAAGATACAGAGTAAAACTATTCTTTTCCCCTTCTATATAATCCATTCGCAAGAAATCTTCGATGATGATTGCTTGTCCTTTCTTTAGTTGATACGTCTTTGGTTTCATTTCTTTTTTCGAACTGAGTTTCTTTAATATACTTGCATCAACATAGTTAATGAGACTCCCACGGTCGACCAATCCTGGAGTATCAATCAAAGTAAGATGATCGTTTAAGATAATTTCTACTTTATTTAACGTCGTAGAGGGAAGTGGTGAAATGGTTAACTCCTGTGTATTCTCCGAATAGTTTTTTAATAATTGGTTAATGAGAGTACTCTTTCCAGCATTGGTATGTCCTACCACATAGACATTTTTACTTGTTTGATGTTGTTTTACTTGATGAAGCAAATAGTCAATATGATAGTTTCGATTGGCACTGATGACGATGATATCGACGAACGGCAAATGGAGTTGTTTAAAGTACTCTATGATTTTTTCATCTTTTACTGATTTTGGAAGGGCATCTCGTTTGTTCAAAACCAGCATCATCTTATTTGGAAGGTACTCTTTGATCTTGGCCAAGTCTTGTTCAACATTGATCAAATCAGTAATATACAGAACCAAATCCTTGGTTTTCCCAACTGCCTTCAAAATATCCAAATACTCTTCATTGGATTTGGTGATAACTTGATATTCCCCATAATTCTTCATTCGGAAACAGCGTTGACAATAATCATTTTCTAAATTGGTCGTATATCCTTCTTGGAGCATATTATCATCTTGTAATAATACCCCACATCCTAAACATTTCTTTGCCTCACTCATAATACTCTCCTTTCTCAAATAAATTTTTTTCTTTGAGCCTTTGTAACATCCTTTGTTCTAAAATACGATTGAACTTTGTAATCTTTAAATCTTTTTTGCCAAGAGGATCTACTAAAATGGTCTTAATTCCAAAACGATTTCCAGCTTTGATATCCGTCATAAGCTGATCCCCAATGATGACCATTTCTTCCTTTTTTAAGTGATACTTTCTTTGAATTCTTTTTAACCCCTTCGAAAAAGGCTTCATCGCCCAAGCAACACCATCTACCTCTAAACTGTGACAATAAGGTTCAATTCTTTTTTTGTTGTTATTGGAAAGAATCACAACCAGAAATTGTTCTTTTAATTCTTTGATAAAGTCACAAACCTCACTTGGACATTTCTTTTCATCGATGAGGGCTAAAGTATTATCTAAGTCAAAAACGAGACATTTTATGTCTCCTTTTTTTAACTTAGTGTACGGTATCGTAAAAATATTCTTTTGATACATGGATGGTTTGAACAATTTCATTTTCCTCACCGATTTCATTATACCTTGCGCATTTTTAATTCGCAACTCTCTGGGTTACCATCTCAGTGGAATCATCGATTCTTGCAAAGGTATATCCATTTTCTTTTCCGTAACGGACAATGTTACGAATAGCATCTCTCGTATATGGTTTAATATCGTGCATTAAGATCATGTTAACCCGATCGTGAGATAAACGATTTACCACATTTTGATAGACCTGATCTGGATCTTGTGTCTGTCCTGCATCGCCACTACTGATGTTCCAATCGTAGTACTTATACCCTCTACTGATGACTTCATTGGTTAAAATGCTCATGATACCATCACAATAACGTCTACTGATGGTATTACTACTTCCGCCTGGAAAACGAATGATGTGACTATCTACTCCCGTTACATTTTTGACATGATTTCTAATTTGATCTAAGTCGTTAAAATAGGTATCTACTGATTGGTAGATAGAATAATCATGACTGTAAGTATGAAGGGCTAACGTATGACCTTCCTCGACAATTCGTCTCAACAAATCATCGGTTCCTTCATGGTAAATGACAAAGAAAGTAGCCTTTACACCCTCCTCTTTTAAGACATCGAGAATCACAGGAGTCGTATTCCAATTTGGCCCATCGTCAAAGGTTAAATAAATATGACCCGCAATGCCACCATAAGAAGCTCCCCTTCGAGGTGGTTGAACATGAACGGTTCTTTCTTTTACCGCCTTGTTTCCTTCTTTATCTTGTACAGTATAAGTAACTTTGTAGGTACCTACTTCCTTTGTATTGACTTCGCCCTCTACTTTGATATCTTTACTGACATCCCCGCTACAGTTATCTCTGGCCGTAGCCCCAGCTTCTTCATAAGTAGCTCCTACAATGAGATAAATCATTTCGTCTCCATTTAGAGTAATTTCAGGAGCAACTACATCTTTTTCGGTAATTTTTCTCGTTACCTTCGTTGTATTCCCCGAACTATCTTTCACCTGATAGACCCTATTACCATTCTTGTCTTTCGAAACTTTCACTTTTTTCGTAAGATCTTTGTCGTAATTATCGGTAGCAGTAAATCCTTCTTCTTCGTACGTTCCATTTTTACAAATAAAGCTTTCTTTTTCCCCTTTTAAAGTAATCTTAGGTGCTTCTTTATCCACAACATGGACATTTCTTATGGCTTTAATGTTCAAAAATCCTAAACGATACGTATAAGTTAGACGGTAAACTCCTAGTTTCTTTTCGTTGACTTTACCCTTCACTTTGACCGATGTTTTCTTCTTTCCTCCTAAAAACTTAGGAGTATATCCTTTTTCTTGATATTTTTGATTATAAGGAAGGGTAATATTTTTTCCACCCTTTAACTCAATATAAGGTCTCAAAAAATAGGAAGTTACAAGGAAAACAATGAGAAGAAAAAGAAAAATACCTATTATTTTCTTTTTGACCTTGCGTTTTGGTTTCAAAAAATCTTCTTCCTGTTCTTGCTCTTCTTCGATTGATTCTTCCAAAGGAATCAAAGATTTTTCCCCTAGTTTTTTTGTTTCCCAATGTTTGTTTTCTTCAATTGCTTCTTCAATAATATCATCAATTTCTTTGGTAGAATCCGATGTTTCCTTGTTCTCTTCAACTTTCATCACGGTTTCTTCTTGGAAAGAAGAATTCGGTTCTTCCCTTTTCTTATTCGTTGTTTTCTTTTTAGAAGTTGTCGGATTCTTTTTTCCAGATTGTTTTTTCTTGGGAGCTTTATTCGTTTTTCTTGTTTTCTCTTTCTCGTTTTTCTTTTCTGATCCTTGCGATTTTTTCTTTTCCCTTGCCATAAAAAGAACACCTCTATTCATCGTCCTTAGTATAGCAAATTTTTAGCGAATTGTCAGTGAAAAGTCTTTCTTTTTAGGAAATGGATGGATCTTCTCTTACTTACTAGCATCGAGAAAGGACTTCCATAATTTTTTTTGATCCTGATCATATGGTGTCATCAATTCAGGATGCCACTGCACACCAATTTGAAATGGGTGGTCTTTGGATTCGATTGCTTCAATCAAACCATCTTCACTCTTACCTACCACTTCAAAGATTCCTCCATCCAAGACATGATATTGATGTCTCGTATTCACCTTTAATATTTCTTTTTCAAACAGATGATATAATCTACTTTCTTTCTTTAAAACCACTTCATGGGCATAGGCCAAATCTTGTTGTTGATGAAAATGATCCGGATTCTTTTCTAAGTGTTCCTTGAGAGGATAACTTGCCATCATTTGCATTCCTAAACAAATACCAAAAATTGCTTTTTGATGTTCAAGTGCATAACGCAAAAAGAACAAATCACTGTCACTCACATGATCACCTCCAGGAAAAAGAAAGCCATCACAAAGTTCTGCAAAATGAATCAGTAATGTCTCCTGGTCTTCTTCCTTTAAACCATCAAAACTGGGTAATAGGAAATAATTCCCCCCATGTTCCACAATTTGTTTTAAGTAACGTGTGTAAATATACTGTGAATCCCCATCTTGCCTTAAGGATACTCCAATCACTGGTTTCATAACATTCCTCCTATCCTAAGGATATGCCTAATAAAAAAGAAAGGAACCTTTACTTTCTTTTCTTTTGATAAACCTTTGGTTTTTTGTCCTCTTCTGGAGTCATAATCGTGATTCCCATATTAAAATCTACGGTATCCCAATCAATCGTACAATCCACTGGTTTCAACATTCCAGCTGCTTGTAATAATAAATAGGTTAATTCAATTTCCTCATTTTTTTCTAAATTCATCGTTCTTTTCCTTTCCAAGTAGATTTTATTCTATAGCAAAAGAAAAAAAGAAGCAAGTTTCTTTCTATCATTTGGCATATTTTTCTTCTCTTTTTCTGATTGCAAGTAATAGAATGAAATTATCCTAATTTTCCCTTGCTTCCTTTTAATCCTTTTAGGCCATTGCTTTCTGCAAATCCTTTTAAAATATTTGATTCAAACGAGTGGGTTTTGCCACTTCTTTTTTTATAATCTTTAATGGCAATATTGATCATATCGTCTAATAACTCTGGATATTTTTTTCCAAGAGGATCCCAAAGGTAGAAAGATAGTGATCCAGGGATGGAGTTGATTTCATTGATGTAAACTTTTTTCGTTTTGTTATCAACCAAGAAGTCAATGCGGCATACACCAGAAGATCCTAGCACTTGGAAAGCCCTCGTCGCAATGGTTTCAATTTCCTCTTTGGTTGTCTCTTCCAAATCAGCTGGAATTTTTCTAGAAGCAGAAGCCATTCCTTTTGACCACTTGGTATCGCCTGCTTTATAACCACCAAGTTTTCCTTTGCTCTTTCCTCCGCCAATGTATTTATCAGCATACGTTAAGATGGCATCACTTGGCAATACTTCTTCGATCGCACTTACTTGCTGTCTCTCATAATTTCCAAGGACACTAATGTTGACTTCTTTTAAATTGTTTACCATTTGCTCAACTAGTATTTTATTATCGTAATGAATGGCATCTACAATTGCTTCTTCTAATTCTTTTAGGTCATGGGCCACTTGAATTCCAACACTACTTCCAAGAGTTGCAGGCTTTACAATCACTGGGAATTTCAAATGTGAGCATTTTTCCAATACTTCCTCGGTATTTTCCTTGTATTCTTGATCATAAAACCAAACATACTTCACAATTGGCAATTTTTCTTCTGCAAAGATTTGTTTCATATAAACTTTATCTTGTCCAACCACAGAAGCATAAACACTACTTCCTACATAAGGAATTCCAACGGTTTGAAGATAACCTTGCAATCCCCCATCTTCCACATTCGTTCCATGAACGATTGGAAACGCAATATCTAATTCTTTCACAACTCGTTTGAGTAACCCCATCGATTCGTTTTCGTAATATAGATGGGTACAATTTCGTATTTTTCCTCATCCATTTTGTTCATTGCTTGAATGGCGGAGATGACACTAACCTCATGTTCAACACTTTCTCCCCCAAAAATAACACCTACTCGAATTCTCATTTGTCATTCCTCCTCTATTCATTATATGAGTCTGGTAGATCGTTTTCAAATAATGCATAAATTGGTTCTTTGGATTGTAATCCTCCAATAAACTTATATGCTTCTTTGATATCATTATAGACGATCACCTGATCCATATCGTATCCTTGTAATTTTAAGCCATTGTAAATGGGCTTTGTTTGATTCTTTCCAATTAAGACAACGTAATCTGCCACCTTAGCAATTTGTTCACCAAATACTTGATTGTAATACTCTTCTTTCTCCCCTAATTCAATCATCCCAGGAGTTACAACGACTTTGGTTCCTGGCATCATATCGAGCACTTCTAAAGCACTCTTTGCTCCAACAGGATTGGAATTATAGGCATCATCGATTTGATAGAAGTTACCAATCTTTTTTAATTCAAGACGGTGTTCCACTGGTTGTACGGATTTTACACCTTGCTCTAAATCCTGAATAGAAACTCCCAATTCCCTTCCTAAGGCAAGTGCTGCTAAAATGTTGGAAACATTGTGATAACCCAAGAGTTTCGTCGTAAACGTATATTTTTTCTTTTCGTTTCGAAAGGTTACATCAAACGTCGTTCCTTTATTACTACAGGTAATGTTCGAAGCATGAACATCGACATCTTTGTTTTGAATCCCTGTCCAAAGAATCTTACAATGATTTTTCAATTTGTAATGAAGTTGTTTCGGATCATCTCCATTTAATACTCCAACCCCATCACTTGGAAGAGACTCAATTAATTCGAACTTTCCTTTGATAATATTTTCTTCACTACCGAAGGATTCTAAATGAGCAGTTCCAATCGTGGTTAATATTCCATACCTTGGATGTACCATATCACAAAGAGTTTTGATTTCTCCTCTTTTATAGGCCCCCATTTCAGCAATTAACATTTCATCAAATTTGTCTAAATGGTTATTGATCGTCATCATCAGTCCATATTCCGTATTCAAATTCTTCGGAGTTGCTAAAGCATTGAATTTGATGTTTAAAATATCCGCTAAAATATTTTTACTAGAAGTTTTTCCATAACTTCCGGTAATTCCAATGACATTTAATTTGTTCATCAAGCGCAATTTTTTCTTAGCCATTCGGTAATAATGGAGATAGACCAATCGCTCGATAGGACGATTGCAACATTTTGCCAATAGGACAACCAAGTAATGAAAACTCAAAAGTCCTGCATACACTACCACACACCAATCTAGCGTATTGGGAACGATTTCAGCAATGGTAATGGGGATTGCATGAAGAATGATCAAAGTCACCATCAATCTCTTTACTCGAGCGGTAACGACAAGTGGTTTCTTTTCTCCTTTTTTTGCTTTTTGATTTTGTTTCTTTAAAAAATAAATTAGGACGATGTAGAAAAACATAATGACTACTTCTAAAATAGAATAGATCAGTCCTTTTTCGACAAAAATCGTCATAAAAAGAAGCGAAAGAAACAGAAGAAAATCAAAAGAAAAGGATTCTTTTAGATGTCTTAGCATCCATTTCAAATAACGGTTTCCATCGTTGTATAGATTTTGTTGTAACATATGTAAACTTCGTTTTGATTTCATCAAAATTGAAATTAAAATTATTCCAATGAATAGATAACTCATGGATTCTCACCTCACAAAAGAAAATGATTTAAAATATTGATTACTTGGGGAAGGGCTTCCAAATAGGCATAGTGTGTACATCCAGGTAATACGACTAATCCAGCATCGGGAATGATTTTTTCTAACTCCTTAGCAGCATCAAGCGGTGCAGCATCAAGATCCCCCCAGATCATCAATACGGGAGCCGAAATGTTTTTCGCTTGCTCTGATAAATCTTGATTGACTGTTTTGACTAAAATATTACGCATAATAGGTGATGCATTACGATAGTCTTCACTTCCCATATACTTTTTCATCTTTTCTGCAACAGCTCTTAATCCTGGGATCTTTTTTGCCGTTTTTAACATCCTCACCTTGAGTGATTTTGTCTTATCTTTTTCAATACAAGGACTTCCAAATAAGACCACTTTTTCTACCTTATATTCACTGGCATAAGCAATGCTGACTCGCCCACCAAAAGAGTGTCCTATCATAATAGGAGTTTCAATGCCTAATTCGGTAAGAAATTGTTTTACGCAGTCTCGATAATCAAAAATTGACCAAGCAACTAGAGGCTCGTCACTTTCACCAAAGCCTGGGAAGTCTAAAATGGTTACGCGAAACTGATGTTGTAATCGATCTCCAAGTGGCTTCATCATTTCGATGTTTTGACCCCACCCGTGTAAGAGAACAACATCTGGTCCACTACCATATTGTATGTAATTGACCGAAATGTCTCCTATCTTTCTTTTCATGACCTCGTCCTCCCTGTATTCTCTCTTAATTAGTATATCACAATCAAAAAAAAGAGAAAATAGTTCTCTTTTAAACTGGTCCTAATAATTCCTTACTCTCCAAATATGAAACGTTCTATTTTCTGTCGAAAGGAACGATCATCTTTTTTCTTTACTTTAGTCAGAGGAACAATGGGACTCCGATTTGTTTCCATAGGGGTTGGTTTTTTTATTCCTAGACTCGCTTGCAAGTGTTGTCCCTCCCAAGCCTCAATAGTTCTTTCTGGTTCTTGATTCAAACGAGTTTTCGATTCCGAATGAATGTCAAAAAGAGTACTGCAAGAAAAATTTAATATATACTGATCTCCTCGACCATGCAATTCGTAACTGACTGGGAAATGATAAGAAATCAATCTTCCTTCAAAGATCTTCACTAAGTCATCTGATAAATAGACCGAAACCCTCCTCTTCTCATCTTTTTCTTCTGACATTTTGAGAGGTTTTTCCCCAACCACTAATAGATAGGTTTCATTTTGTTGTACGGAAAGTTCTCCCCTCTTCCAATCGCTTGAACCTGATAATGCTAAAAAGCGTTTGGCAATCGTTTTTGGGTTGTGTAATTTAATTTTGTACATCGTTTTCCTCCAATCATAATTTTTATCCCAATTCATTCTTCTTATTCATGTCTTTTAGTAATTGATAGGTTCTCTTTACCATTTCCTCTCCCTTGGAATTTTCCACTTCGATGGTTCCTTCCTCTAAGGATGGATTCTTGATTTCCTTTTCTTCCAAAAGGTTTTTGACACGTCTTGCAATTCCATTCCCACCGTGAATCAGGGTGGCATTTGGAAAAAAGGAAGCAATTTCTTCTTTGATGAGCGGATAATGGGTACAGCCTAAGACAACTTGATCAATCAGCAAAGAATCAAAGGGAGAAAAGATCTCTTTTAAGTAAATTCTGATTTCTTCTTTGTTTCCTTGTTCGATTTTATTGGCGAGTGATGGACAGGGAAGTAACCATAACTCTTTATCTGGTTTTGTCGTAGCTTCCTTCAACTCTTGAAATTTTTTACTTTGAATCGTTCCAGGAGTTGCCATTAAAAGAATATGAGAAGATCCTTCTTGATCCATGGCTACTTTCAAGGCAGGAAACGTTCCCACAA
>CARZYU010000011.1:9731-11352 GCA_949113215.1 uncultured Bacilli bacterium
TGGAAAACTTTTTTCTCATTTCATCAATAGCCTCTGCTGTTGCTGTATTGCAAGCGATGATGATCATCTTACATCTTTTTTCTAACAGATGATTGATGATCCATTCGACACGCTTTGTCACTTCTTCTTTCGTTTTTTCACCATAAGGATTGTAGTGAGAATCTCCATAGTAAAGATAATTTTCATTTGGTAGAAGAGCTCTTACTTCATTTAAAATGGTGAGTCCTCCTAATCCACTATCGAGTACTCCAATCGGATCTTCTTTCATGGTCCCTCCTAAAATAAAGATAATTGATTGCTTTCTGGCAAATCATTTAATACCCCCATCGAAAGCATTTTATCCACCAATGTCTTGGAAACTTTCCCTCTACTTTGGACATCTTCAATGCTTAAGAACGGTTGTTTTTCTCGTTCTTCGACAATGGTTGAAGCAACGTTATCCCCTAGTCCATCAATCGTGCGAAACGGTGGAATCAACGTATTGGTTTCTTCTTCTACCACAAAGTTTCTAGAACTACTTTTCGTAAGATCCAAATTAGCAAAACGAATGCCACGGCATGACGCTTCTAACGCGATTTCTAAAGATCCCATCACACCTTCTTCTTTGTTGGTACGATCAAATCCTTTGGCTTGTAATTCTTCTAACTTCGCTCGGATGGCATCGTGTCCTTTGATCATTGTTTCAATGTCAAAGTCGGTCGTTCTTACCGAAAAATAAGCAGCATAGTAGTAAAGTGGTTTGTAAACTTTAAACCAAGCGACACGAAGGGCACTTAAAACATAGGCACAGGCATGGGCTTTTGGGAACATGTATTTGATCTTCTTACAAGAGGAAATATACCATTCTGGAATCTTGTGTTCTCTTAAAATTTCTTCATATTCTTTCCACGTACTAGGATCTTTGCTCGCTCTTCCCTTTCGCACAAATTCCATGATCTTAAAGGCTGTCTTTGGGGCAACTCCCCAGTTGATTAAGTTTACCATAATATCATCACGACAACCGATGACATCTTTAAATGGTACGACATTTTGTTTGATTAATTCAGAAGCATTTCCCGCCCAGACGTCTGTTCCGTGAGAAAGTCCTGAAATCTTGACCAATTCACCAAACGTTTCTGGTTTGGTTTCTACTAACATTTGAATAACGAACCTGGTTCCAAGTTCTGGCAATCCTAGTGTTCCCGTTGGACACATAATATCATCGCTTGTGACACCCAAAGCCTCAGGAGAACGGAGCAAACTAAGCACCTTTTCGTCACTTGGAGGAAGTGTCGTAACGTCAATTCCTGATAAGTCTTGAAGCATGCGAAGTACTGTCGGATCATCGTGACCTAGAATATCGAGTTTCAAGACATCTTGATCGATGGCATGGTAATCGAAATGCGTCGTTCGCCAAAGAGATGTATTATCGTCGGCCGGATACTGAAAAGGGGTAAAGTCAAAGACATCCATATAACCAGGGATGACGACAATTCCCCCTGGATGTTGTCCTGTCGTACGTTTGACTCCCGTACAACCAATCGCTAGGCGTTCAATTTCCGCTGTCCGGACATTTTCAATGCCTTGGTCCTCAAAATAGCCCTTTACATATCCATATGCCGTTTTTTTTTTTTTTTTTTCA
>CARZYU010000011.1:11362-16446 GCA_949113215.1 uncultured Bacilli bacterium
CGTTTTTTCGGCAACGGTTCCAATGGTACCTGCACGGTACACATTGTCGACTCCAAACAACACTTTCGTATAATCATGAGCTTTCCATTGGTAGTCGCCCGAAAAATTCAAATCAATATCTGGTACTTTATCGGCATTAAACCCAAGGAACGTGGCAAACGGCATATCCTGTCCTTCTTTTCCCATCTTTGTTCCACAAGTAGGACATACTTTATCTGGAAGATCATAACCACTCGAGTAACGTCCTCCAAAATGTCCCTCTTCGTCTTCAAAAATACTCATTTTACAAGATGGACACAGATAATGTGGAGGGAGTGGATTCACTTCTGTAATTCCCATCATCGTTGCTACAAAGCTTGAACCAACGGAACCACGGCTTCCAACCAAATAGCCATCATCATTTGAATGTTTTACCAACTTTTGAGCGATCAGATAAATGACGTCGAATCCACCTTTGATGATTCCGTTTAGTTCCTGATCAATTCGCTCTTGAATCAACGTTGGTAATTCTTCTCCATACATACTATGAGCTTTGGTATAAACCAAATCTTTCACCGTTTCTACGGAATGTTCAATTTTAGGAGAGAAAGGAATTCCTCCTGTTTCGACGATCACTTCAATTTCTTCGACCTGGTCAACGATTTGATTTGGATTTGTCACGACAATCTCAAACGCCTCTTCCCCAAGGAAAGAAAAGTTTTCAAGCATTTCATCGGTCGTACGGAAATGATTCGATGGCTTACTTTGATATCTTGCCAAAGGATGCCGTCCGCCACCTGGAACTTTTTGATTGATAATGATTTCACGATAGATTTTATCTTCTTTGCTTAAATGATGCACATCTCCTGTTGCAACAATCCATTTTCCTGATTCTTTCGTTAAACGAACGATTTTTTTAAGGTGATCAAGAAGTTCCTCTTCATTTCCAAAATCGGAAGACTCTAACATATGGATATAACAATCTGGTGGTTGTATTTCTACATAATCATAAAAGTTAATTAGATTAGTAAGTTCTTCATCACTTTTTGATTTTGCTTCTTTAAAAATCTCACTTTCGTAGCAACCACTGCCAATGAACAATCCTTCGCGATGTGCCTCTATTTCACTTCGTAAAATTCGTGGCGTTTTATATAAATATTTGGTATTGGCTAAACTGACAAGACGAAATAAGTTTTTAAGACCAATTTTGTTTTTAGCCAAGATGTTGATGTGATGTTGCCGACCATACTTGTGAATTTCTTCTTTCGATACCAATTTATCGATATCCTTAATGGTTTCAAAATTACGAGAAGATAGTTTCTTAAGCATACGATGAAAGACCAAGGCAGTCGCTTCCGCATCGTAATCTCCACGATGGTGACTTTCTTCATCAAATGGTACTTCGTAACGTTTTACCAAAGCCGATAACGAATGCCTTGCATAATTGGTATCTAGGGTACGGGATAGTTCCAACGTATCGATGACGGTATTTTTAAATTCTCCTAAATGATACTTATGGTAAGCCATTTCCAAAAAGGAAACATCGAATTTGGCATTGTGGGCTACCATTGGACAATCGCCAAACCAGTCGATAAAGCGTTTTACCGCATTTTCTTCCGTATCTTTGTCTTTTAACATTGCATCCGTAATACTAGTAATCTCTGTAATCCTTGGATTCAGTGACTTTCCTGGATTGATCAACTCGTCGTAATGTTCCAAAATTTCACCATTTCGAATTTTAACGGCACCTATTTCGATGATGGAATCAGCTCCACCAGCATTGAAACCTGTCGTTTCGAAATCGAAGACGACATAGGTTGTATCCAAAAGATCTTTTTCACTTGGCCTTATGACAATATCGACATTATCATCGATCATCGTAAGTTCTGTTCCATAGATTGCTTTGAATTTTTCTTCTTCGCTTTTTCCCTTGTTGAAATTCTTCACTGCTTGATAAACATGAGGAAACGCTTGTACTCCATTGTGATCTGTAATAGCAATGGCACGATGTCCCCACTTCATGGCTTGTTTTACCAATTTGGTTTCATCGGCAACTCCATCCATCTGACTCATCATCGTATGGGCATGAAGTTCTACTCGTTTCAAAGAAGCAGTATCGCTGACCTCTTCTTCTTGAGAATCGATCTTGTTAATATCCCTGGCATTTAAAACCAGTTCCTTTGCGAAGGTATCATTCTTGGTATAACCACGGATACGAAACCAATTACCTACTTTTAATTCTTTCTTTAATCTCCCATATTCTTCGTCATCTCGAACGAACACTTTACAATAAATACTATCCGAATAATCGGTGATCTTTAAAGTAATAATTTTAAAGCTTGACTTCGAAGATTCAAAATATTCCGTCGCAAAGACATAAGCATCGACCACAATATTGTTGTCTTCTCCTACAATGGAATGAATTTTCATCGCATCTTCTTTGATCATCCGCCCAAGAATACAGTTAGGATCCGTCTCTTTTTTTTCTCTGCGAAACGTTTTTTCTTCTTTTCCTGTTTTCTTCTCTTCCGTACTTTCCCTTACGATAGAAGGAAGATCAGAAGTTAGATTTTCTTTGATTTCATTCAACAAAGAAGCGTGGTTTTCCTCGTTTTGACAAAGAGAAATTTCTCCTTCGTAACCATACGATTGATAGTAGGCTTGAATTCTTGGAAGAAGTAGTTTCATTTTTCGCATTTCTTCTTGATTTAGTACTTCCACTACCAAACCATCTTCTTTTAATTTCAGGCAATCTTCAAACATCGAAGGAACTGCTATTAGATCCTTACATTTACTTAAAAAATAAGGAAAGTAGTTTAAGAGAGTTTCTAGATCTTGTTTGTCTACTGTGAGATGATAATTGATTTGTTTTGCGGTAGGAAAGATTTCTCTTTTTCCTTCTTCCAAATACTCGATCATATCACACGACAAAAAAGTGGGATTCGTAAGAAAAATATCCACTTCGTTGGTCCGTTTCGCTACAACAATTTTTAGAAGTTTGGTTTGTTCAAAAAGACTGTACTTTTCAATTGGAACAGAAAGGCGCTTTAATAGAATTGTTACTTTATCGTCCACTGCTGGCACCCCCTAATTCGTACTGTATTCTGGAACCTTTTCAATATGTTCTTGATGTTTGATGCAAAAATCAATGAATTCATAGAGATTTGCTTTGGCCAGTTGTTTTTCCACTGGATATTTATCCACATCAAAAGCAATTTTATCTCGCATCATATAACTAAGCATTTCTTCCTTATCTGCCCCTAAATACATCAACCAATAAGGATAAAGTTTCCGTTTCAATTCCGCTAAACTACTTTTTCCCTGCAAATAACAAGTAGTTCCTCGCATTCTCGTTGCCAATTCATCTAAGGTTGAAAGCTCAATGACGGCATCGACGATATCACGCGATTCCTTTCCATAAGTCCCAATCTCAAGACGCAACAAAACATAAGATAGATCGACGAGAAATGAAATGGGATCTTCTAAGTCGCGGTGTCGTCCCCAGGCAAGAGCATTCTTTTTTTCTTGTTTTGGAACCGTATCAATACAATCTAGATTAGGATGTAGCGTCAAAATATCGTAATCCTTTAATTCCAGTCTTAAAATATCCATTAAATGTTTTTTGAATTCTTTTTTATGATCATCGTAAGTTTTCAATTGAAAGAGGCGATATTTTTCTGTTTCTTTCTTGATGGCTTGAAAATCTTCACTAGCAAATAAAAAGTCATAAATTTCATCATTGTCTGGAATAAAATTTTTATAATCCGCTAACAACTCTTTATCATCTTTGGAAGCATTGTTGTAAGCATTCCGATAATTTTGCCACAATTTTGTCTTTATATCTTGAATGGATTTTGAAATAGATGCTTGGTATAACAAGGTCCAGGCCAACATATAATCATTTCCTACAAATCGTAAATTCATACTTCCACCTCTATTAATACGTCTTTTGTCTCTTTGATCATACCACAAATGAAAGACTTAGGAAAAGAGATTTTTCCCCTTTATTGCAAAAGAAAAGATGGTTTATTTTACCATCGCTCCTTTTCCTTTATTTTCGGAATTGTCCATTTTGATTTTCCCTGATGGTACTAGTAGAATAAGCACCTACTTTTTCGGTTAAGCCTTCGATCATTTTTGTATTTAGGGAAGTACAAAGTTCATAAAATGGTGACATAATTCGAATTCGTTCCGTCTCAACCAATAACTGATGACGGAAAAAAATTTCCGAACGTACCATCACCGAATAAGGATTTTTACGAAGTTTTTTGTTGGAAGTTGAGAACACTCTGTAATTAGGCTTTCGATTTCCTAACATCATCTCTTCCTCTTCTTCGTCGTCTTGATGAACCAACTTCATCGTATCATGATTCCAAATTTCAAATTGTTCTTTGGCTTCTTCCAACAATTCTTGGTCTTTTTTTCGGTTGAACAGAAAGGCTTTTTGTTCTGCTGCTGTCCCGTATTTCATCACGTGGGCATAGTTACCTAAAATATCAATAAAGTGATCAGCGATCTTTTCTTTCGTTTCATCCACGCGAAACGTCCTCATATATTCGATACTTTCTTCATCGATATCATGTGCTTCATAATTGGTTTTTAGTTTTTGATTGAGGTGATCAAAGACAATTGGAAAATCCGTTGGTTCTTCCAATAGGCCAATTAAAGTTGAAATTTCCTCTGTCATTTCTTTGCTATTTTTCATCGACTCAACAATCGCTTTTTGTAGTAATTCATTCCAAGTCATTGTTATTTCCCCCTCTTTGAAATGCTTTTCTATTTTATCATAATCATGGAAAAAATTCAAGAGAAAAAGAGGTTTCCCTCTTTATTATATGTTATTGATAATATAATAGATGACAAAACCGACCACGGCAATGAGCAATAAAGATAAGAATACTTTAAAGATACTCTGTAACTTACTCGGCTTTAAATCCTCTTCAAATTCAACTTCTTCCCCAAAATCTTTATCCGATAAATCCATACTTCTCGTATAAAATGACTGATCCAACTCTTGTGTCTGATTGCTAGAAGATTCCTTTATTTCCTCTTTGGCTTTAGCAATCAATTCTTGATTCAAAGGACTCGTAATAACCGTTTCATCT
>CARZYU010000011.1:16456-22895 GCA_949113215.1 uncultured Bacilli bacterium
TGAGATCTTTGGATAAATTCTTAGCAGTAATCGTATCAATTAAATTGGATAACTCTTCTTCGTCTACCATTTGTTCTTGCAACCGTTTTTGTTTTTCTTTACGGTATTTTTCCAATTCTTTTAAATTGACATTTTCCAAAATATTGTATTCATTGTTTCGTAGTTTTCTTTTCTGTTCTAAAGAATCTACTTGTTCGCGATTTTTCTTTGCTTCGACTAAAACACTATTAATATCATATATTTTATTGTCATCTTGATAGAGTTGCGAGAATTCTTCTAATTCTTTTTTCGCCTTGGGAACTTCTAAAAAGTCTTGGTATTCTTTCAGTTTTTGATAACTTTCTCTCGTTTGATAGTTTTTTTGTAAACTCCCAAGTTCCACTGCATTTTGTTCGCTTACTTCATTGAGGTTGGTGTACTTCATATGGGTTCGATCTGGATCTTGGTAAAGGTTTTGATTTTTATTGGTTCGTCTTACTACTTCACGTGCTGGCTTTTTCACTTGATGCTCTTGGTAACGGTCCATTCTACTTGCCATCTACTTCACCTTCCTACGATAACATTCTATCATAAATTGTGAAAAAACAAAACAGTTTATTTACAGTCAAATTCTTCTTCGTTATAATAGTATTAGAAAGGAAGAAAAACATGAAAGTAAAAGTAAACAGAGATGCTTGCATCGGTTGCGGAGCTTGTGAAGCGATTGCTCCTAATGTATTTGAATTAGACGATGAGGGAATTTCTACCGTAAAAGTTTCCCCTGTTGCTAAGGAAGATGAGGGCGATTCCAAAGAAGCTGTCGAGAGTTGTCCAACGAGTGCTATTTTAGAAGAAAAGGAATAAAAATCACCTTCAAAAAGGTGATTTTTTTGTTCTATTTTTCTTGGTTACTAAGAGCATAGAGCTGTGCTACTTCTTTTGGGGTAAGAGGACGATATTCTCCTGATTTTAGTTTCTTTACATCAAGAAATCCAAACCGAAGACGAGTCAGTTTTTCCACTTCAAAACCGATTGCTTCAAACATCTTTTTCACTTGATGATTGTGTCCTTCATGGATGGTTAATTCTACCATAGAAGTATTTTTTTTATGGTCAACTTTTCGAAGTTTTACTCTCGCTTTTTCCGTCTTCTTTCCATCGATTAAAACACCATTTTTTAAAGCATTAATCTGCTCTCCTTTTAAAATTCCCTTTACTTTTGCCAAATAAACTTTATCAATATGAAAGGATGGATGCATCAAATGGTTGGCGAAGTCCCCATCGTTTGTTAAAAGGAGTGCGCCTGTCGTATCGTAGTCGAGTCTTCCCACAGGATAGATTCTTTTGTCTGTTTCGATGAGATCTACTACCGTTTTTCTTTTTTTATCATCGTCGGTCGTCGTTACAACACCTCTTGGTTTATTCAAAAGAAAATAAACCTTTTCTTCTTTGGAAAGTGCTACTCCATCGACCATAATTTCTTCTTTTCCTGTCACTTTCGTTCCTAATTCTTTCACTACAACTCCATTTACCTTCACTCTACCCTCACGAATCAACTCTTCCGCTTTCCTCCGTGAAGTAATTCCCGAAGCTGCTATCAACTTTTGTAATCGTTCCAACGTACTCACCTACTTTTTGGATCATATTTTTTCGTCTTCTGTAATCCATCTTCTTGAGAAGCCATCTGTAATAACTCACCTTTCAAATTTTGAAAAGCAATATCATCCTTATGGAGAGACTCTGTCACATCCAACAGAGATATGAAAACAGGAAGTGGTTCCTCGTCTCTTTTTAAAACCCATTCTTCTTGCTCAAGTTCAAAGATAAGAAGCCAACTTTTTTGTTCCTCTTGGACACAGTAATGATCTAAATGATATCCCATTTGATCTTTTGTAGCGCCCTTTATTTGAGGAAATATATAGTCAAATAATTCCATATAAGAGTTCATTTCTATCCCTCCTTGTCCGGTTCATTATACCACAAAAGACAAAGGAAACAAAGTTTTATTTTTTCTCGTTTGGATCGTATTTCTTGAAAGCACTGGAAATAGAGTAATCGTTTAATTTTTCTTGTGTCACCCAGAGATAGTCTTTCATTTGCTCTTTTATCTCGATGGAATATCCAATTAGATCCCATTCGATATGACTAAAGATGTGTTTCCTTTTTGGAAGTGGTCTCATTTCTTTGCAAGGAAACATCGTTTCTACTTGTTTTTCGGTAAGATGGCCCTCGACATTTGGAAATTCGTAAGTCCTTGCTAAAAGTCCCGTTTCTCTTTTCTGAATCGCATAACAATCTTGAAAGCGAAGAAGAAAAATGGTTCGTTTCTCTACTCTTCTTGGATTTTTTGCTCTCTTGACAGGAATTAATTCTATTTTGTTCTCTTTTCTTGCAATACAGTATTCCTTTAAAGGACAATCCTCACAAAGTGGTTTTCCATTGGGAAGACATATGAGAGCACCTAACTCCATCCATCCCTGGTTTAAATCACTGACGTTTTTTTCCGTCAATACTTCCGTAATGAGGTTTTTAAAATATTCTTTCGTCTTTGCATTACTAATGTCTTTCGTACTTCCTGTCACTCTCGATAATACTCTTAAGACATTCCCATCGACACAAGGAACGGGTTGGTGAAAAGCTAATGAACTGATGGCACCTGCGGTATAATCACCAATTCCTGGTAAAGAAAGAATGTCATCATAACGATTCGGAAAAGCACCATGATATTTCTCCATGATGACTTTAGCAGCCTGTTGCATATTTCTCACTCGCCGATAATAGCCAAGTCCTTCCCATAGTTTCAGTAACGTATCTTCTTCGATCATCGCTAAACTTTTCACATCAGGAAGTTTCGTTAAAAAACGAACATAATAGTCTTTGACGACCTCTACTCTCGTTTGCTGCAACATGATTTCCGAAACCCAAACACGATAGGCAGTCACATCTTTTCGCCAAGGGAGATCCCTTTTATTTTGTTGATACCATAAAATGAGAGGTTCTACGATTTCATTTAATTTGACCTGATTCAATGTTTCACCTTCTTTTAAAACGAGATAAATAATATTCTACTTTTTCTTCATCCAGAATATTATCATCCATTACCCTATCTGGAAGCAGTGCTTTAGAACTGCATTCTTCCATATTCTAATTGATTTAACCAGGTTTGTTCAAGTAAATTTCTTTTTACTTCAAGGTATTGTTCATAATCCAGCTTCATCTTGACCACCTTATTTTCTGATATTCTTCCACTAGTTTTTCGAATGAAAAAGAAGCATTGGCTGGAGAAGTTGATGGAAGGTAAACTGCCTCCCTTTTCACGTTAGGATAACAATAGGTTTGATAAAGATCGTAAGCCTTTTTCCCTGTTACAAAGATGGAAGAGATGTGACTGTGAGAAAGGATTTCTGTAAGGTCATTCGCTTTGATATGACGAATACTCGCATCACTTGCGCCTTCTATTTCACAAGAGAAAACAACATCCCATAAGGCGAGTTGATGTTTTTTTAAAAATTGTTTTTTCCCTTCGATATTCTCTTCGATCTCTTCTTGAAACACTTCACTTAAAACCTTCCAAAAACGATTTTGGGGATGCATATAATAAAAACCGTATTCTCTTGATTTGGGAGAAGGAACGCTTCCTAAAATGAGAACTTTTGAATCTTGATTCCAAAAAGGTGGAATCGACTCATGCGTTACATAGGTCACTTTCCATTTCTCCTTTCTAATTCCAATAATTGTTGTTTGATTTCAAGCCCTCCTGCATAACCTACTAAACTTTGATTTTTACCAATCACTCTATGACAAGGAATTAAAATCGCAATCGGATTACGATGGTTCGCCATCCCCACTGCTCGAACGGCTTTTGCATTTTCAATTTCAAAAGCAACTTCTTGATAACTTTTCGTTTCTCCATAGGGTATCGTTTTTAAATCGTTCCACACCCTCTGTTGAAACAGTGTTCCTTTTGGATCAAGAGGTAAATCAAACGTTTTTCTTTGTCCCTCAAAGTATTCTTTTAGTTCTTTCTCTAAAGTTTTTAATAGACCATTTCTTTGGAATGTTCCTTCCACTTTTTTCTTTCCAAAGTGCACTCCGACAATGAATTGATCAGTAGCAATCAAAGTCAAATCTCCAATGGGGCTTTCCAAATAGCTATAGTACAATCGTCATCCCTCCTCTTCCATTATAATGAACAAAAAGAAAAAAAGCTACGATTCGCTTTTTTTGGAAAAGAAGTTTAAAAATTTCTGCCACCAGGAAAGATCCTTATTTTCCACTTTGATATAGATAGGAATGGTTCCAATGGTTTCTTTGGCTAATTTGATTTCTATGACTCCCACTTGCTCTCCATTTTTCCTTTTTCTTTCTTTCTCTAAAGTCACCTTGGTAGATACTTTACTCACTTCTGACTCTTTTAAAGGATAAGAAAAACTTTCTTTGACGTAAACATTGCTTTGATAATAATCATCACTGATGTGAAAGGTATTTTTATCGATGATTTTATAATTGGTATACGTGGCAAAGGCAAAGTCGTACATCTTCATTTGGCTTTCGTATTCGTTGGGATCGTTTAACGTAACGGCGGTTAAACTCAAACCATCCTTTCTGGCATTGGTCACTAACGTTCTTCCAGCACTGGGAGTATATCCTGTTTTTCCACCTTTGGCATATTCATAGAGCGACAATAATTTATTACGGTTGTACCAAAGATACGTCTTTCCTTCGGTTTTTGCAGTATACTGTTTGGTTCCAGAGATTTCTCTGTAAGTTCTATTTTTCCAAGCATAGGAAGAAAGAAGAGCCATATCTCTTGCGGTCGAATAATTCTTTGTTTCTTCATCTAATCCATGAGGATTGGAATAAATGGTATTTTCCATTCCTAACTCTTTTGCTTTCTCGTTCATCATTTCCACAAACGTTTTTTCACTTTTTCCAATGTAATTGGCAATGACGACTGCTGCATCATTTCCACTTCTTAACAGAAGTCCATACAAAAGATCTCTTAACGTCATCTTTTCATGTAGTTCAATGTAAATATTAGAACCATACATCTTCAGTACTTCCTCTCCAACCGTTACAACATCATCTAAATTTCCTTTTTCGATGGCTAAAATGGCGGTCATAATCTTCGTCGTAGAGGCAATGAGTCGTTTGTCGTCCATTGCCTTGGAAAAGAGAATTCTTCCACTATCACTATCCATAACAATAGCGCTTTTACTGGATACTTCTAAGGCATTTACTGATTTTGGCAATAAAAAAAGCAATCCCAATAATACAAATAAATACTTTTTCATACACTTCACCTAAAGTATCCTATGAAAAAAAGGACTTATTTAGTCCTCATACAAACCATGAAGTTTCTTTCGTTCTGTTTCCGTAATATCATCCATGATCCATTTTCCGTTTTTCTTCTGTAACGTGAAATTCATCGTATATTTTACTTTTTCTTTCGCATCTTTCAAATATTCTATTTTCTTTTCGGTATATTTTTTATCGTCCATTTTTTTCTCATCGTCATAAAATTCATCTTTATGTTTATCGACATAAGCATCCAGTTCTTTTAATTTTGAACGATAATCAAAAACTTCCACTTCCACTTCGACTGTAGCTTTATCGCCATCGATGGTTTCGTCCTTAATCTTATAACTCAAGTTCTGGTATTGTTTTTTCATCAGATCTTGATAATCTTTTTTCAACTCTCCTACTAAGCTGTCTTCTCCTTTGATAACATCTTCTAATTGTTTTAAGACATCTTCGTGCATCGTTTGATACTTTCCTAAGAATTCTTCCACTTTTTTCGTTGGCGTATTCATCATGTCATTGCATCCTGTGAAAAGAACGACTGCGAAAATAGATAATACGAAAAATAGTTTTTTCATCTTGTTTCCTCCTCAATACTATTCTTGACAGAGGATTCTTTTTTTATGCACTCTTTTTTGTTCTTTGATATAAAATGAATTTCCCTTTTATGACGATTTTCTTATAAGCATCATCTCGTTTTAAAAAATAATGAAGATCATTTTTGGTGGTAGTGATAATATAATCAAAATCATACTTTTCAAAAAGTTCCACGTAGCCAACAGGCAACTTCCAAACATCTTCCAGATACGTTTCTTTTCCGTTGAATTCTTTTAAGTAAAGATCACATCTTGAGTCGATAAAGACTGGAATATCCCGAAATAATAAATAACTTCCATAATTGTATTCGTTAAAAAATCTTTTCTCTTGATAATCGATATTTTCTTTGATGTAGTCTGCAAGTTCTACCGGATAGTCAGAGGTAACATACTGATTTTTTTCATTGGATAACGAGGTAACTCCAATGCAGAGTGCCAAACAAATGCTTAGGATGATAATCAAAGCAAGAGGTGTACGCATCGTCGAGACAAAAAGGAGGTTTCCTTCTTCTATTTTTTTAGGGTGAATTCCTTGTAAGAGTCTATGAAAAGCAAACACTCCCG
>CARZYU010000012.1:0-10918 GCA_949113215.1 uncultured Bacilli bacterium
CTAAAGCGAGAAGATAAATCACAAGTGGAATTCTATATGAAACTAATCGATGAAACATTAAAAAAAGCCCATCATAATAAAACAATAGGGATTATTATTTCTAAGAAACAAAATAAGTTTATAGCAGAGTTTGTAGGCAATGATTTACTTATTACCCTTACTTATAAAACAGTTAACAATGAAATAGTTTTCAAATGATACTTTCATAGAAAAAGAACTTTTAACGATATGTTAAAAGTTCTTTTCGTTTTTCCTGTTTCTTTTTCTTGGAAGCAAATAAAGAACGATAAATCTCTTGATAATGATCCACTAAATGAAATACTAAATCTTTTTTGACATCATCGGGAATTTCTTCTAAATCATTCTGATTTGCTTTTGGTAAATAAATTTCCTTGATTCCACTACGATGAGCTCCAATAACTTTTTCTTTTAATCCTCCAATCGGAAGAATACGACCACGTAAAGTCATTTCACCTGTCATGGCAATCGTCTTCGATACTTTTTGATCCAAAAATAAACTGATGAGCGCAGTTGTCAAAGCAATCCCAGCACTTGGGCCATCCTTCACCACAGCCCCTTCTGGCACGTGAATATGAACGTCACTTTTTTCCATGAACTCGATAGGTATCCCTAATTCCTGAGCTTTGCTTTTGACATAACTGAAAGCAATCTGGGCTGATTCTTGCATCACTTTCCCCAAAGATCCTGTTAAAATCAGAGTTCCGTTCCCTTGATAAGTCGTCACTTCCATCGGCAAGATATCTCCTCCAAATGGAGTATAGCTGTATTTTTTTGGTCCTAAATATTCTTCGACCAAAGAAGAAGTAACAAGACAAGAAGCAATGGTTTTATCTAGAAGAAAATGTTTGACAATTTTTCGTAAGATGGACGCAATCACTCTCTCCAACTCACGAACACCAGCTTCCCTTGTGTAAAAACGAATCAAAGAAAGAATTGCAGCTTCTTCAAACTGTACCTCAATTTCGGTTAATCCATGTTCTGAAAGTGCTCTTGGAATGAGATAGTTTCTCGCAATATCCAACTTCTCATATTCCGTATACGATGAAATCGTAATGAGTTCCAAACGATCCAGTAACTCCAAAGGAATTTGTTCAATGTAGTTTGCTGTGGCAATAAACATTACCTTAGAAAGGTCATACTCTTCTTCGATATAATGGTCAGCAAACGACATGTTTTGTTCTGGATCCAATACTTCTAGTAAAGCGGAAGCAGGATCCCCTTTGATATCCTTCGTCATTTTATCGATTTCATCAATGATGAAAACTGGATTGGTTGTTTTCACTCTTCGCATTCCTTGAATGATGCGGCCAGGACTTGCTCCTACATAAGTACGACGATGACCTAAGATCTCCGCTTCATCATGGATTCCTCCAACCGACATTTTCGTCGCTCTTCTACCTAAACTTTTGGCAATACTCATAGCAAGAGAGGTCTTACCCACTCCAGGAGGACCTACCAAACAAAGAATAGGACTTTTGGAATGGTCAGTATTTTGTTTGACTGCCAAATACTCTAAAATACGATCTTTCACTTTTTCCAATCCATAATGAGTCGAATCCAAAATTCGTTTTACCTCAGGAAGAGAAGAAACATCTCTCGTCTGATAAGACCAAGGAAGAGACAATAACCAGTCGACATAGTCACGAATAATCCCCACCTCAGGTGAATTAGGGCTTGCCATTTCATAACGACGAAGTTCCAACTTCAACCTCTGTTTTACTTTTGGCGGACACTTAAGCGCATTGACTCGTTGCTTTAAGGTATTGATCTCATCGTCTTTATCGTTCGATTCTCCTAGTTCCTTTTTGATCACCTGTAATTTTTCGCGCAGAACGAATTCCTTCTGACTCTCAGCTAGTTCCTTCTCAACCTTCTCATCGATTGCTTGCTCAAGTTCAAAGACTTTGATATCCTGTGACATATCATTTCGTAACATCTTTACTCGTTCGACAGGATTCACTTCATTCAAATAGTCGAGTTTTCGTGAAAAAGTCGTTGGAAGCATATCGGCTACCAAATCCGTCAACTTCGAAAGTGGTAACGTATCGGTTACTTCACTTAAGATCGCATTGCTGATATAAGGAACTTGTTTGATGTAACGATGAAGTTGCTTTAACAAACTTCTAGCATAAGCGGACTCTTCTTTAGGATCTATCTCTTCTTCAGAGAAGAAGCTAACTTCGGCCATGGTAATTTCATCTTCCACATGATACCCTAATACACTTCTTCTCTCTAATCCCTCTAAAATAATTCTCGTCTTGCCATTTGGCATTTCCATCTTAAGTTTCAGTTTCGCTTCTACTCCTAAAAAAGGAAGTTCTCCTAACTCAAAATGCGTTTCTAAAAAGTCGACTGGAGTCACAACCAGCATCGTTCCTTGATAACAAGATTCAATCAAAGAAAGCAATTGCTTATCTTCCATCGTATCAAATTCAATTCGTAACTCCCTGCTTGGAAATAAGACCATTTCACGTAAAATCAAGACTGGTAACAGATTTTTTTCCATGGTCCACCTCCAATTTGAAATATTGCTTTTTATTATAACAGGAAACAAAAAAACCGCAACCAATATTTCACAAATTTTCCTGAAAAACGACAAGTAATTTTTTCCAAAAAAAAGACAACCTCCTATTTGGAATGTTGTCCTCTTTCTTACTTGTTGTATTCTTTTAAAAGATCAATTACTTTTCTCATTTCAAGATCGTACTTGATCATATCAAGTCCACCAAATTGAGCAAGGAATGCATCCTTTTCCATCTGGTAACGTTTGGCAAGTTCTTCTGCCTCTTTCGAAGCTTCTTCGTCGGTAATCTCTACTTTTTCTAATGTCATAATTTCTTCTAACATCAAACGATATAACACGTGAGAGAAAGCTTCTTTTTCCATTTGAGAACGCAAATCCTTTTCACTTGACTTCGTAATTTGGTAGTAAAGATCAAGAGAAACTCCTTGCATTTTCATTTGTTCTTCAAAACGCCCAACGAGACGATCCGTTTCTTCTTCAACCATTTCTTCTGGAATGTCTACTTCGGTATTCTTTCCTACTTCTTCCATCAAACGATCAACGTATTTGTTTTCCGCATCCATTTCTTTTTGAGCTTTGATGTTTTCTTCCAGTTCTTTACGAAGACTCTCTTCGGAATCAATTCCTTCCATACCAAGATCTTCAAAGAAATCTTTATCAAGCTCTCTTTGTTTTTTCTCTTTCACTTCGTGAACAGTTACTTCGAAAGTAGCTTTCTGTCCTTTTAAGTCTTCACTTGGATATTCTTCTGGGAATGTCACTTCGATTTCTTTCGTTTCTCCAGCTTTTAAGCCAATCAATTGTTCTTCAAAACCGGGAATGAAAGTATTGCTCCCAATTTCAAGGGAATAGTTTTCTCCCTTTCCACCATCGAACGCTACTCCATCTTTCTTTCCTAAGAAATCAATGATCGCAATATTACCATTTTCAATCTTACCCTCTTTGGTAACTGCTTCTTCGTAACGTTCTAACAAATGACCAAGTTCATGATTGATCTCTTCCTTCGTTACTTTCACTTCTTCTTTTGTCACCTTTAACCCTTTGTACTTTTTAACGGTAACTTCTGGTTTTGTTACAATCTTGAATGAAAATTCCACGCCAGACTCATCAATACTCTTAAGATCAACAGCTGGTTGTACAACGGGAATTAATTTACTATCATCAAGTGCCTTCTCATAAGCAATTTGTAATACATGATCTGCTGCTTCAAAGTAAAGACTTTCTTTTCCAAATTTCTTCTCAAAAACATTACGTGGAACTTTTCCTTTACGAAATCCATCCACCGTAACATTCTTTACTTTTTCTTGAAATGCTTCGTCCATTGCCTTCGTCCAAGAATCACCCTCGATCTTTACGACAACTTCATGGACATTTTGATTCTTTTTTACAGTCTTCTCTGTTGTTTCTGTTTTCTTTGCCATATTATCTCCTCCAACACGTTTCTATTATATCTTACATTCTACCGTCAAGCAAGAAAAAAAGAGGAACTTATTCCTCAATACAAGTACTTCAAAGTAGATACACAATATCTGCTCTTTGTGAATGACTTCTACTCCAAATTTAATTTTTTTGTGAATATCTTCGTCGTAAGAAGATAAGAAACGGTAGCAAAGAAAGCAAGTAAAATAGCACTCACAAAGAAGATAAATCCCATACTAGAAGCAAACGAAGGGCCCGGCACACTTTCATTTAATACTGCAAATACATCTGGTCGGAACAAAAAGGTAATTCCCAAGGTGATGAGGGCCAAGATTTCATAAATCACATACAAAACAAACCAAGATACTAAAGAGAACAATAATTTATTGGTATTTTGCATTTGACCAATCGCCACGGCCAAATAAATCATACAAAGTTGAGAAATATAGCTAAGTACCATATAAAGAGCAAGAAATAAGAGACAAAGGCCAAACGAAATACCAAACGTCATACTCATTTCTTCTTGAAACTTTACCAAAAGAGAATCCCAAGAAGATTGATAAAAAGCGAGTACCACAGAAAGAACAATTACAGCAATCGATAAAACAAGATAAATGAGACTAGACAAAAGTTTCGCTTGGATGATTCTATGTTTGGTAACTGGTAAGGTATGTGTCAAATAGCCATTATCTTTAATTAAGTTTTGATAGAATCGTTTGATGGATTCGGCAAACGTCAAAAAGAATAAAGCAACAAGGCCAATGATGGTTAATATGCAAAGAGGCACTTCTACATAATGAAATACAGAAAAATGAGAACGAAGGGTACTCACTCCTCGCAAAAGTAAGGAAAGAAGCATCACTACTCCATATGCTGGAAACAACGTTTTTCCCATACTATTAAGATCGTATTTTAATAATTTTCTTAACATTTAAATACCTCCCGGAAAATCTGATCAATGGACTTTCCCTCTTCTGTACGAAGTCCATCTGCATTCGCTGTCAAAATGACTTTCCCTTGTGATAAGAAAATCACTTCATCCAAAACCCGTTCAATTTCTGCAATCAAATGAGTGGAAATTAAAACACTAGATCCTTCACGAAAATTTGTTAAAATGGTATCCAAAATGGCATCTCTTGCAGCAGGGTCCACTCCCCCAATCGGTTCATCCAAAATATAAAGATCGGCTTTTCGACTCATCACTAAGATCAACTGAACCTTTTCTCTCGTTCCTTTGGATAATGCTTTCAATTTATGCGATGGATCAATTCCAAATTTCTCAAGCAATTGATACGCTCTTTCTTTTTCGAAATCTTCATAAAAATCCACAAAAAAGGAAATAGCTTCTTCTACTTTCATACTAGGATCCAAATAAGTCCGTTCTGGAAGATACGATATGATCTTTTTACTTTCCACTCCAGGACATTTTCCCTTAATGAGAACTTCTCCTTTCGTTGGTGCCAACAAATCATTGATCAACTTGATAAGTGTCGATTTTCCACTTCCATTAGGTCCTAACAGCCCATAAATTTTTCCCTTTTGAAGCTTCAAACAAATATCTTGAAGAGCTTCATAAGAACCATAGCTTTTAGAAAGATGTTTACATTCTACTAAATTCATTTTTCCTCTTTCTCCTTTCTTTTCTCTAGATAACGAATTGCTTCTTCCCTCGAAAAACCAATTTTTTTCATTGCTTGAAAATAATCTTTTACACAAGTTTTGGCCATAGCTTCTTTCTTAGACTTCAGAATCAAAGAATCTTTGGTTACGTATTTTCCATTGGTTCTCTCTGTGTAAATGTATCCTAATTCTTCTAGTTCTTGTAAAGCCCTTTGCATGGTATTAGGATTCACTTTCGCCTCATCTGCCAAATCACGAACCGAAGGGATCTTTTCCCCAAGTGGATAAACGCCTAGCACGATACGTCTCTCTAATTCTTCTACTAATTGTCTATAAATTGGTCTTTCATTATCAAAGTTCCACTCCAAACAATCGCCTCCCGTTAATTGTATTAATTCGTTAATACAATAGTACAATAACTTTTCTTCTCTGTCAAGAACAAAAAAATAGAATACCTAATGTATTCTATTTAATGGCTGTGATTTCAATTTCATAAGTACCATTGGGACTATCGACACTGACGACATCCCCTACCTTATGACTCATAAGCGCTTTGGCAATGGGAGATTCGTTTGAAATCTTACTCTCAAATGGATCCGCTTCTTGGCTTCCTACGATTTTATATTCATCCATTTCATCGGGATCATCCAAATACTTGATGGCTACTGTACTACCAAGACCAACTTCATCTTTCTTCGCCTCTTCGATAATGACAACATTTTCAAGCATCTTTTCGACCGTCTGAATTCTTCCTTCGATTTGTGCTTGTTCATTACGTGCCGCATCGTATTCGGCATTTTCCGACAAATCACCTAAACTTCTCGCCTCTTTGATCGCTTGAATGTTTTCAGGTCTTCTTACATTTATTAAAAAGTCTAACTCTTTCTTTAAATCATCGTAACCTTGTTGTGTTAAATAAACTGGCTTTTTATCGCGCATTTTCTTCACCTCTAATCAATAATGTCTTTAAAAGGATACTACAAAACGGAAAAAAAGTCAATCATTTTGAGAGCTCTCGTTTCTGTTCTTTTCTTACTTGCTGTAAAAAGAAATCATCGGTCATCCCACTTAAAAAATCTAAGACCATTCGCTTCTTGTGCGTTGTCTCTTGGTAGATAGGATCCATACCATTCAAAAATGTTTGATAAATGACGCTTTTCACATTCTTTTCTTCCAAATCTTGCAAATAAGTCCGATAGAGTAACCAGAGTCCCCGACGGTATTCTTCGATTGCTTCTTTGCTATTCGCTTTGTTGTATACATGTTGATAATTGAACTGTAGTAGTTTCTTTAAAGCTTCAAAGACTTCTTCGCTCATTTTAATATATGGTTTTCCATCACTTTGGTTCACAATATCTAAAACCAAGGCATTGACAATCTCACGATTGCTTCTTCCTAAAACCTCAGCTATACTTTCAGGAATGTCTTCCTTCTTAAGAACCCCTAGCAAAAGGGCATCTTCAATATCCTTGCCAATGTAAGCAATGACATCCGCAATACGCACGATGCAGCCCTCTAACGTCATGGGACGAATCCTCTTAGCTACCTTACTATCGTGGTAGGTCGCTTCGTATTCCTTTAAAAATTGTTCCTTCGTTTTCGAAACTGGTTCGTAACAAAGAGACAACATTTCGCCATTGTGACACATAATACCGTCTAAGACTTGCACCGATAAATTGAGCCCTCTCCCCTTGTTTTCCACAAACAGAAAATTACGGACACTTTGTACATTATGATAGAAATGTTCCTTTAATTCTTTTTGTGATATCTCATCTAAAATGTGTTCACCAACATGACCCAAAGGTGTATGGCCAATATCGTGACCCAAAGCAATGGCTTCCACCAAATCTTCGTTCAAACGAAGGACCCTAGCAATCGTTCTTGCAATTTTACTGACAAATAACACATGAGTAATTCGCTTACTGATATGATCGTTTTCCTGAAACGAAAAAACCTGTGTCTTCTTCATATACCTCGTAAAAGAGAGAGAATAAATAATACGATCTGCATCATGGGAAAAACTAGGACGTATATCCTCTTTTTCTTCCACCAAACGAATGGCTTCTTTGCTTTTTGTTGCATAGGAACTAAGCCCTTCTTCATAACGAAGTAAGGTTTCTTTTTTAATGTTCTGCATCTTCAAGACTCCTTTCCCTTTTTCAAAAGACGAATCATCGAATAAGGTTCGACCTTTTCTCTCCACGGAATCCTCAAAATTTGTTCGGGATGTCTTGCTACTTCCAAACAATTTTCTTCCTCGTCATAAAAATCAGATATCGTAAATTCGTAACTTTTTCCACTTGGCGTAAATAATTCGACAAGATCCCCTTTTTCAAAATAATTTCGTTCCACGACGATGAGTTGTTCTTTTTCTTCCTCATAATCAAGGACCATTGCCAAGTACTCTTGATTGGAAAGTTCTTGTCTTCCCGTATAGTACTGATCAGTCTCATCTGCTTCTCTCGTAAAGAAATGACTACTGGTCTCTCGATTCGCCACTCGCGATAAAATCTCATCCTGTTTTTGTAACAATTCATCACTTAGCGTTCCTTCGTAGATTGCATCGATTATTTTACGATAAGCTCCAATGACAGTGGCCAAATAATACAAAGAACGCATTCTACCTTCTACTTTCAAAGAGGAAACCCCTAGCTCGATCATATCTTTGATGTAATGAGCCAAATTCAAATCCTTTGTAGCAAGCGTAAATGGTTGCTCTTCTTCCGACTGAAAGGCAAAACGGCATACTTGACTACATCCACCACGATTGGAATCACGATTTGTGACATAGTTCGAAAAAGCACACCTTCCACTGAAGAACGTACACATCGCTCCATGAATGAACACTTCCACATCCATATTTGTTTCTTCTATGATTCGTTTGATTTGATCCTTCGATAATTCTCTTGCTAAAACGACACGGTCAACTCCCTGTTTCTTAAAATAATTCACTGCATAGGAATTGGTCGTGGAATTCTGCGTACTTAAATGGACTTCAACCGAAGGATGATGTTCTTTGATGTAACGAATCAAAAAAGGATCACTGACAATAAAAGCATCGATTCCTGCTTCTACAACTTTTTGGATATATTCTTCTACATTTTTGGTATCCTCATCATGAAAGACAATGTTCAAAGTCAAATAGACCTTTTTCCCTAAAGAATGTGCAAAAACTGCCGCTTCTCTCATTTCTTCCACACTGAAGTTATTCGCATTGGCCCTCAGACTATAATCTTGTCCTCCAAAGTAAACCGCATCTGCTCCATAGAGCAAAGTTACCTTTAAACGTTCTAAGTCCCCTGCTGGAGACAACAACTCAATCTTCTTCATGTTTCTTCACCTTAAAAATCGTTTTCTTTTCTAAAAATCCCGTATAAGTCCCAAGAAGCGCATCCAACTGATCTAGTATTTCTTTTTTTGGATCCTTTTGGTAACTAGAATGAAGAGAAAGAATCTTTAAAAATTCTTGGTGAGAAAAGAAATCTTCATTTAACACGCCTCTTACGTCCATGTTAGAAAAAATAGGAAGTACCTTACTGCTATTTAAAGGTTCATGATAAAAAAAAGTCGTCCCTGTAGCATCTTCCAGCACGTCATACTTTTGATGACCAATCGGTTCCTCAATGGTAATTGGATTTTTTACATTTTTAGAAAGAACTTTATAATAATTCTTCAACAGCTTTCGTTTCGAATGAGCTACGACTTGATGTCCTGATAGTAAGACAAAAAATTTCATCTTACTTGTCTCAATCATTTTCTTCATTTCCTCCATCGTAATTTCCGAAGCCAAATTTCCATAAACGACACCCTGTTCCTGATAATAATCGCAAGTTTTGGTATTCGTCACCATATGGGTTTGATTCCAGACAAGATCAAAGGAAAAATTTCCCTCTTTCCAAAGTTCCAAAAGAGCAAGATCATAAAAGAAAATCCCCTCGATTCCCATCCGATCGAGTCGATTTAAGATTTCTTTGAGCGGTTCGATTTCTTCATCAAAGATGATTTTATTGATGATGACAAAAACAGGTTTCTTTTGCTTACAACACTCTTCCATTTGGGAAAGAGAAAATGTTATCAAATAATCCGAACTATAAGAAGAAAGTGGAAGCAAAAAGCCTTCGGCTCCTTGTTCCACATAAGCATTCCAATTATCATGGCTTGGCTTTACATACAACTTCATACTTTTTTGGTTCCCTTCCTACTAAAACTAGACTTATTATAATCAATCCCCTACTTCAAGTCAACCGAACAGAGTCCTCTTTCACACAAAAAAAGGCCTCAAAAAGAAGCCTACTTTCCTAATTTGATCAACGTTGGAACAACGACATTAGGGTTCTTTCCAACGATTCCATAACGATTCTCCCCAAATCCATATAAAACGTTTTTGGTAGTAAGGATCAAAGTCTGGTTAGAATCGGTCGAAACACTTTTAACACCAGTCATAATCTTAACAGGAGTTAAAGAAAAGTCCCATGTTCCATTTCCCAATATATTGCCTCCAAAAGCATAAAGCTCCTTGTTTTTCGTAATCACCATCGTTCTAATTGGGCTAGTTGAAATAAATTCCACCTGATCCATCACTTTGATTGGAGTTAGTAAGATATCATCAACACTACTGGATCCCATTTGTCCATTTTCATTCGTTCCAGTAGCATACAATTCCCCTGTTTTTGTAAGAATCATCGTATGTTTATTACTAGCTTCAACACTCTTGACGTTGTCCATAATTTTCACAAAGTTTGGTTTGTTTTCTGTCGTATTATCACCTAATTGTCCGTTGTCGTTCTTTCCAACTCCATACAGTTCCCCTGCCTTATTTACAACCATTGTATAAGAACTTCCAGCCGAAACGGAAATAACACCTTCCATTACTTTCACTGGAGTGCTCTTATTTTCAACCGTCCCATCACCCAATTGTCCAAGGTTATTTTGACCTGCAGCATACAATTCTCCTGTCTTGGTTAGAATCATCGTATGATATAAACCTACGGAAGCGTCCTCTACATTTTCCATAATTTTAACTGGGGTACTCTTATTTACATTCGTTCCATCACCTAGTTGTCCCATAGTATTTCGTCCAACTCCATACAAGTCTCCCGTTTCTGTTATGATCATGGTATGGGAATTTCCCGCCTTGACCTTTGAAACTCCACCCATCGTTTTCGTCAAAACATAAGAAGTTCCTGAGAAATTATTTCCCTGCTTTCCATAGGAATTATTACCGATACCATATAAATCCTTATTTGCCATAACAATCATACTGTAATTATTTCCTGCAGATATTGAGCTAACCTCTTCTAGTATCTTGGTTGGGCTCGGAATGTTTGCTAAAAT
>CARZYU010000012.1:10928-13129 GCA_949113215.1 uncultured Bacilli bacterium
ATACCAGTTCCTAATTCTCCATAAGTATTATCTCCTGTAGCATAGAGCCTTCCGTCTTTACCAATCATGACACTATGGGAATTTCCCAAAGAAACACTGGCTACTTGATTCTTCACTTTCGTAAACGTAAGACGGTTTTCCGTCGTTCCATCTCCTAATTGACCCTTTCCATTGCTTCCTGCCATATAAAGTTCTCCGCTCTGTGTAATGATTGCCGTATGGGAATACCCACAAGCTACTTCTGCTACATGATCTCGAAGCTTTGTTGGAGCATAATAAGTAGGAAGCGATGGATCACCCAGTTCACCATTGATCGCACGACCATAACCATAAAGTTCTCCCGTATTCGTGATGATCATCATAACGCTAGGTCCAGCGGCTACACTTTTGACATGATCCATAATTTTAATAGGAGTTGTTGTCGTTTGTACGTCGGGCCCTGCACCTATTGGTGCCAGAGTAGTTTGTCCCCCTGTAACATAGAGTTCCCCACTTTCCGTAACAATTGCAGTAGTGTACATTCCAGCACTCATCGCGGAAACATGATCCATAATCTTAACAGGCGTGCTCATTTTCTCCTCTTTTGTTCCTGTTCCAAGTTGTCCATCGGCGTTTCCCCCAACACCATAGAGTTCTCCATTTTTCTTTAAAATTAAAGTATGAGAATACCCTGCTTCTACTCGCTCTACTTCGTCCATAATTTTGACCGGAATACTTTTATTCTCAGTTGTTCCGTCTCCTAGTTGACCATATGCGTTGTTTCCCATCGCATAAAGTTCTCCTGTATCCGTTACATACATCGAATAACGGAGTCCTCCAGCAGAAACATTTACCACATGATCCGTCAACTTTTGTGGAATAGCAACATCATTTTCTGTTTTTCCTGTTCCAAGTTGTCCATCTGCATTAGATCCCGTCACATATAATTCCTTTGCCTTGGTAAGAATTAAAGTATGATCATATCCTGCTGAAACGGAAACAATCTGTCTTGGATCCGTTTGGATTCCTACAACACGCAACTTAGCTTTGAATACTTTTGCCATCGCTTCATTGCTCGCCTCACTTTGAAGCCAAACCCTTAAACTATAACTCTTTTTGTGATTTTCCCCCACTTCGATGATTCCACTATCTAAGATTCGATCAGGATTGGTACCTAAAGTAGAAAGGAGCATTGGTTCATTACATTCTTCATCAATGCAGAGTTGATAACGAAGAGAATCATCGGACATTCTCACCTCATTAGATTCTAACTCCATATCATCCAAATAAATTTCATAATAACTAGGAATGGTACCATCGTTTGTTAACGTGAACGTATAAGGATCACTCTCTAATCCCACTTCATCGTAGACAGGAACTGCATCTTTCACAAGAATACCATTCTCACTTGTTTCGTCTAAAATCAAAGACAATGTTCCACTTCGTAACGCTACTGTTTTATCTCCCCATACTGTCAAAGTAAGCCAGGCATAAGACAAACCGAGTAGTAACAGAACGCCCAAAAGACTTGTTACCAAAATCATGGTCCGTTTCTTTTTCTTATTCTTATGTTCCGTTAAGAGTGGCTCTTGTTCAATTTTATGTTCTTCTTTTTCCACTATTTTCACTCCTATTCTAATTTTATTGTAACATAACTTTTTCCCTGATAACAGAAAAAAAACCAACTTTGACAAATGTTAGTTTTTCTTATTTTTCCTTGTCACAGAAATACCATCTCCTACTGAGACAAATTCTGTCCTATAATCCGTCTGTTCCTTTAAAAAAGTAATATACGCTTTTGTCTTTCGGACAAGTCCTCTCAAATTATGACTGAGCGTTGTTTCATCTTCTACTTCTACGTAACCATGAAAACTTAAATTATCGGTTATAATCATTCCATCGGAAGAGAGATGTTTCGAAAATTTTTCAAAAAAACGAATGTTTTGTGCTTTGGCCGCATCGAGGAAAATAAGATCGAAGTTCCCTTCGACTTCCACTTCCAAAGCATCCGCCAAAAGAAGTGTAATGCGCTCCTCCAATCCGAACTGTTTGACATTCTTAACCGCTTCCAAATAGCGTATTTCATCTCGGTCGATAGAGACAATGGTAATCAGGGGATCAACAAGAGCCATACGAATGGCCGAATATCCAATGGCTGTTCCAATCTCTAAAATACGTTTGACTCCATTTTTTTGAATCAATTCCGTCAAATAAGAAATGCC
>CARZYU010000012.1:13139-18241 GCA_949113215.1 uncultured Bacilli bacterium
TCTTCCTGCATAATAGGAACATTCTGTTCTTTAGCATAAGTTCTTAACGTTTCTAACCAATCCTCTACCATGGCCAATCACCCCGTTGTTTGATCGCCTGAATCATTTGATTATGTTCACGTTCATTTTTCGTAAAATAAACGTTCTTATTTTTATCCGCTACAAAGTAATAATAATCACTTTCTTTTTTTGTAAGTACACTTTCGATGCTCTCTTTGGAAGGATTGCAAATAGGACCAATTGGTAGTTTTCCGGCCATCAACGGACTTCGCGTATTGTAAGGATTTACAGCATTAAAGTTGATCGAATCGTTACAATCCTTCAAAGAAACCTGTGCCCCATAACAGGTTGTAACATCACTTCCCAAAGACCAACCAGCCGAAAGACGATTGTTAAAAACCGAAGCGATTAATTCCCTATTTTCTCTACTGACTCCCTCTAATTCCACAATTGATGCTAATGTCATCAACTGATGATAAGTAGAACCACTTTGTTCCATTCGTTTTTGATAAGGAGTCAAAACTTTATCCGTTTGATTCAAAAGAATGGTAATCAGCTGATCGATGGTAACTTCTTTGGCAAAAGAATACGTATCCGGAAACAAATAACCTTCTAGGGGATAATAAATCTCTGTATCCAACACTTCGTTCGTCAAAAACCAATACCTTTGTACCAAACTGGTAAGATACGTACGGTCTTTCATTTTCGCGAGAAAATCACTCTTAGAAAATCCTAACTTTTCTTCCAACAGGGAAGCAAGTTGTACCATGTTAAGTCCCTCTTTGATCGTCACTTGAACATCGGTGGAATCTGCTTGATTTCCTTTTAACTTTGTAACAATTTGTTTGACGCTCATCGAAGGAGATAACGTATAGGTAGCGGCCTTTAAACTGGTTTCTCCAGTCAGTTTAACATAGAGAACAAAGAAGTTTGCATTCCTGATTAACCCTTCTTCCCTAAGCCTCTCTGCAATTCCTCTACTGCCAATTCCCGGTTCAATGGTAACCTTAACTTCTTCCTTTGAATTTCGATCCATCGGAGAAAGTTGAACATTCAAATAAGCAATGGCAAAAAAGAACACCGCAAAGAAGATCAAAATGACCAAAAACAAATTACGTGCCTTCTTTTTTAATTTTAACTTCCGTTTTGCCATAAACTACTCCAAAACAAAGAACGAGCATTACTGCCCGTTGTTTTCTCCATTTTCTGCTTCCGATTGTTGTCTTTTTACTTCTTCTTGAATCGAGCTTAGAATCGTCTCAATGACTTTCCATTCTTTATCGGTTGTAATATCTCCTAACTGTAAGATCTCATCATCCATATGTGCTGGATCGTAAGTTCCTGCGTAAACTTGGGTATTTCCCGTTTCATCTTTGGAATTATCGGTATAGACGATGTAACTTTTTCCTGTTTCATCGCTATCAAAGGTAAATAGGATATAGCAAGTTAATTGATTTCCATTCGCATCAATCATCGTAAACGTGTTTCTTTTTAATTCATTCATTTTTCTTCATCCCTTCTTTTCTTATCTAAAAAACTTTGCAAAATGATCGTTGCAGCAACGCCATCGATCACTTGTTTCCGTTTTGCCCGTGAAGCATCTTGCGCTAAAAGTACTTGAGTCGCTTCCACTGTCGAAAGTCGCTCGTCTTGTAAATAAACTGGCAAAGGATATGCCTCTTCCAAAAGCGTTTGGAAACGAAGTGCCAATTCCCCCTTTGGTCCTACCGTATTGTTCATGTTCTTTGGAAATCCTAAAACAAAGGCATCAATCCGATACTCTTTGACATAAGATTCCAACTCTTTCACCAAACCACGGTAATCTTCGTTATGACGTAATACCGTAAGCGAAGAAGCAATCGTTCCCGTCGGATCGGAAAGCGCTAAACCCAAGGTTCTAGATCCCAAGTCAAGTCCCAAATAACGCATCTTATTTCGTTTCTTTCAAAAAGTTACGAAGCAGAACTTCGATGATTTTTACACGGTCAAGACTTGTAACTTTCTTTCTTGCTTCACGATGACTAGAAATATAGCCAGGATCAGCACTAATTAAGTAACCTACCAATTGATTGACAGGATCGTATCCTCTTTCCTCCAAAGCGTCGAAAACATCTTCGAGGGCTCCTCTTACCAATTCGGTATCGAATTCTTCTACGTTGAACAAACTTGTCGTATCATTGACACCGTTACCCATAGGCTTCACCTCACTATCTTATCTATAATAGTAGTCTAACATCTTTCGAAGGAAAAGTAAACCGTAGCTTTTCTTTAAACGTGATAACAAAATGCCATATAGAGAAGAAAGGCTAAAAATAAAATTGTGACAATCGCACCATTCACTCGTTCAAATGTCGTACTTTTGTATTTGATTCCAACGGAAATCGTCATGAGAGTTCCACCAATCAATCCACCAATATGAGCAAAATTATCGATTCCTGACATCATAAAACCAATTGCTAAATTCAAAACAATCAAAGGCACAATTTGACTCTTGATGACATTTCCCAAGTAGACACGGTAATGGTATCCAAAGTAAAGTAAACTTCCCATAAGTCCAAAGATCGCTCCACTTGCTCCAACGGAAATTGTATGACCTTGGAAGATCATGGAAAGAAGTGATCCCATAAAACCACCAAATAGATAAACGATAAGATACTTCACTTTTCCTAAGAAACCTTCCAACTGACTTCCAATAACATAAAGTGCATAACAGTTGAAAAGAAGATGGAACACCCCACCATGAACAAACATCGCCGTAAGCAATCGATAGTACTCTCCAAAACGAATCGCAGGAGCATACATTCCAAACGAGGCAATGATTTTATCACTCGCTCCCAATAACACTCCAAAAAAATAAATGAACACATTTAAGGCAATCAAGGTGTAGGTAATGGTTGGAACCTTCGGTTGAAAGACATCTTCGGCCTTTTTCGCATCACTTTGATTGTGTTGGTTGATATCGTTTGTAATTTTCAAAAACAATTGCATTCCCTCTTCGGTATACACAAGTTTCCGGGAAAGATCAGGAAAACTTTTCTTTAATAGATCGTTTTGCAATAAATCTTTCTCTTCTTCTACCCGAACAGAATCAAAGACGTCAAATTGATCCAAATGAACGTTCTCTCCCAAATCAACGAATAAGCTGAGGACATTCATTCGAAACGAAAGAGTCTTTGCTTTGATCTTTTTCAAAATGCGCTTCGTTTTAAAAACATCGAATTCCATTTGTTCATCGTTATGAACATAAGAAGAAACAAGGCGCACAATACGGTAATCTTCTTCCAAATTTTCGAGCCAAATTTCATTTTCAATCCCCTGTAAAATGATGGGACTATAGTTCTTCTCTGTAATAAAATAATGTAGTAATTTCATGACAATCCGGTTTTTTCTTTCGATGGTTTCTTCCGTCATTGATAGTCCTCCTTAAAACAATAATATTATTATATACCAGTTCATAAAATATGAAAAGAGGTGGTAGAAATGAAACGTATCCTTTTCTCAATTTTAATGATTTTCCTGCTAGGATCCTTATTCTTTCTTCCCTTTCCTACTGCTTATTATCAAAGTTTAAAACTTCCCTTTTTTACCCCTAGTTTGTCTCTGTTTCAAGTCATTTTTCTTTTGAATTTAGCGGGAATCGCTCTAAGTGCATTAGAATTAACTCGCTTTCACAAAAGTCCATCCAAAGAATATGGTAAAAGTATCTTAAAAAACTACGTAGCATCCTTACTCCTTTGGTATTTCTTTTCGACCAAACAACTCTTTTTCTCCTTTGTTTCTTCTATCATTCTATTCCTTACCACTCTAAAACTTTATAGTGAGACAGCTAAATTAGAAGAAAAAGCCACAAAGTATTTAAATCTCTATACTTTGTGGACACTTTTTTTATCGATTCTCTCCCTCGCTATTTATGTTTTAAACCGTTAAAGATGCAAGGTACTCTTCAAATTCCTCTGGTAAAGGACTATCGAAGGATAGATGTTCTTTGGTAATAGGATGAACAAAAGACAATTGTTTGGAATGGAGCATTTGGCCGAAAGATGTCGCTTTCTTAGAATGATAAACTGGATCATTGACAATGGGATGATGAATATAGGCCATATGAACTCGGATCTGATGCGTCCTTCCTGTCTCTAATTTACAAGCAATGAGAGTTTTATCAGAAAAACGTTTTAATACTTTAAAATGTGTAATGGCATCTTTCGCATTCACATCCGTCACCATCATTCGTTGACGATTGTTAGGGTCTCTACCAATCGGAGCGTCGATCGTTCCTGTTTCATTGGGAATGATTCCTTCGACCAAAGCATAATAAATTCTCACTACTTCTTTCTTTTTGATCATCGAAGAAAGCAAATCGTGTGTTTTATCGTCTTTTGCTACCATCATAAGTCCCGAAGTATCCTTATCAATTCTATGGACAATACCAGGACGAACATTGGAACTTCCCTTCGATAAAGAAAAACGGTAAAGAAGCGCATTGACTAGCGTATGCTCATAATTACCAGGAGCAGGATGAACTACCATACCGCTCTTTTTATTGACGACTAATAAATAGTCATCTTCGTATACTACGTCCAAAGGAATATCCTCTTTTTCGATCTTTATTTCAAAATCCATCGCATCATCCACGGTGATTTCATCCCCAAGATGAAGCAGATAATTATTGGAAACCGCTTTGGAAAACACTTGAATCTTACCAGCTTTCCCAAGTTTTTGAATCTTACTTCGACTGAGGTCAAGTACCCGACTCAAATATTGGTCAATACGCTCACCTTCCACATCACTTTCAAACCTCATACGTTTTGTTCTCCTTTCTTCTCTTTCTTTAAAAGAACGATCACCACCATCAAGACACCAACCACTACCCCAATATCCGCTAAATTAAAGACAGGAAAATGATAACCAAAAAAGTTAAAATCCAAAAAATCAACGACACAATCTCGTAACAACCGATCGATTAAATTTCCCATAATTCCCGATAAAAGAAGACCATAACCAATTCCCTCTAATTTGGAAAAGGTTTTTCTCTTTCCAAGGAGTCGATTTCCAATCAAAAATGCAACCGCTCCAAATAACACGAACAAATAGGTATGACTCGG
>CARZYU010000012.1:18251-18543 GCA_949113215.1 uncultured Bacilli bacterium
GAAGAATTCCCCAAGCAGCTCCTTTGTTTTCCACATACGTCAGTTGAAAGAAACCAGGAAGAATCGGAATCGACTCAAACAAAGTCATATTTCTTAAGACAAGTACCTTCGAAAACTGATCCAACACAAAGTAAAAAATACCCAAATAATACACCTGATCCCGTTTCACTTTCATCACCTCTCTCATTATAGCATAACCCTTTTCGAAAAAGAATTTTGATAGACAAATTTTTTGTTTTTTAACATATAGTACAATATAGGTATTCATAACACACCAAGATGGATAACTAGA
>CARZYU010000012.1:18553-20171 GCA_949113215.1 uncultured Bacilli bacterium
TATCTTATATTAGATCATAGTTAAAGGAGTGGAAATATGATGGAAGAAAAGAGGAACTGCTGTCTTGCTAAAGTACTTAAGGTCATCGAAGTACTACAGTGCAATGTAGAAAAAATCGAAGACATCGACGAATCATGTACAAGACCATTTTTAGGAGGAAGTCCTAACATGGTTTACTACAACACGAGACCAGTCAATTTCTATACTTGTCAAAACAACTTAGTAACCATCGATTACCAAATGGTAGTAAATGGAGAAGTCGTCACTGGTAGCAGTAGTGTATTCCGTGTCGAAAAAGTCAAAGATTGCTGTGTCACTGTTTTGATCTTAAGAGAAAATCCAGTTACGACAGATGCTGCTAGACCATATATTTCAACAGGCCAATATGCCACAATCAACTTGGATTGTGTTTGTGCCTTGAGATGTTTGCCTGACATCGTCATCGATTGTCTATAAAAGAAAGGAGGATTACTATGTGCTGTAATCATGAAGAAAACGAAAGAAATTCTTGCTGCTTAGCGGATATTTTAAGAGTCATTTTAAGATTACAAAGAAAAGAAGAATGTGGAAAAGATTTGGAAGGTTGTGATAAACCATTTCTAGGTCCAACCCCAACACTCAACAACTTCAACACACGTCCTATCACACTTTACAATTGCTGTACGAACACATTATGGACGATGGATTATGAATTAAATGGAGCGACAGGAACAAGTAGTGTATTCCGAGTAGAAAATGTAGACGATTGTTGTCTTACTTGTCGTGTTTTAGCACCAAACCCTGATACGACAGCTACGGATACCCCATATGTTGCAACCAATTCATTCTTCACAATCAATCTTAACTGCGTTGGGGCCATCAAGTGCTTGGCTGATGTTTTCGTCCCATGCATTTAAAAGCAACAAAAAAATAGGAAGAAAATTCTTCCTATTTTTTTCTTTGGAACGAAACAATATCATCATACAAGATATAATCGTTATCTAATGTTATGATTCCCTTCTTATTTCGACTTACCAAAGCTGTTTGATACGTACGATCCTTGGTCGTAATGATGACCTCTTTGTTGAACAAATATCCTTCTTCTTTAAAAATACGATCCACTTCTTGTAGAACGTTTCCTCCCACTTCCACGTTTTTTCGGGGAGCTTCTCCATAAAGAGAATAAAAAACTCGATCGTTATTTTTGACACTAGAAGAAATGGGTGCATGATAAATACCCGGTAACTTTTTACTCATACTTTCCCTCCTACTGCTATTTTATGCTTTCTCTGATAACAATTTCGTAAAACGGACACACTACCAACGAGAGGATACGATTGCCATGAGAAAAAAATTAGATAAAACCATTCTTATTTGTCTTTTCCTATTCATGATGATAAGCATGCTAAGTATTTTTAGTGCTTCTACCTATCTTCCAAGTCACCAGGATTCTCTTGTGATCAAACAACTATTATGGTATGGTATAGGATTTCTGATCGTCTTTCTCCTTTTAAAATGGAAAAACAACCCCATCTATCGCCATGCCTATTTTCTCTATGCCCTATCCTGTGGATTGCTTCTTGCTCTTCTGTTCTTTGCAGAACCCATCAACAACAGCAAGTGTTGGTTTGTTCTTCCC
>CARZYU010000012.1:20181-20807 GCA_949113215.1 uncultured Bacilli bacterium
GTAGCTTTCAACCAAGCGAATTCATGAAAATTATTCTCATTATTACTTTATCCAAATTTACGAACAATTACTTTGAAAAAAGAAAAAAAATCACTTGGAAAGAGGAACTACTCTACTTGTTTTTTTCCTTTCTTTTTGTCCTTCTTCCCAGTATTCTGACTTTTTTGGAACCTGATACAGGAGTGGTGTTGATTTACTTTGTCATCTATCTTACCATCGTCTTTTTTTCGAAGATTCGCCTTCGTTGGTTTTTGGTGTTTATTTCTGTTCTTCTCCTAGCCATCGGTCTTTTTTGTTACCTCTATTTTGGAGAAAGAGAATTATTTATCAAACTGCTTGGAACCAAAATGTTCTATCGAATTGATCGTCTTTTGGATTGGCGGAATCAAAGTGGACTACAATTAGAAAACGCCATGGCCGCAATTGGTTCCTCAGGATTTTTTGGCCATGGTTTCAACCATACTCCCATCTATTTCCCGGAATCTGGTACAGACTTCATCTTTGCTGTCTTTGCTTCCAATTTTGGACTTCTAGGATCTGTTCTACTGCTAGGAATTATTTTACTTTTTGATTTAAAATTGATCCTTTTAAGCAACAAAAAATTACCAACCATCGACCAGCTTTTA
>CARZYU010000013.1:0-243 GCA_949113215.1 uncultured Bacilli bacterium
ATATCCTTCCTTTAATCGTGCCTTTCCGCTAACACCGTTTCATAAACTTCCTTAAGTTCTTTTCCTATCGTTTTAATATCACGATCAAGTGCTACTTGATAAGCTTTTCCTTTGAGGGAAGGAAGCTTTTTGGAAAAGAAAGCTAAAATCTTTTGTTCAAACTCATCGACATCCTTGGCTTTATAGACATTTTTTCCATCTTCCAACCAACCTTCAAAAATAGGAATATCCCGAATGATGGCA
>CARZYU010000013.1:303-6166 GCA_949113215.1 uncultured Bacilli bacterium
TATTGGTATTCCTTCGGTTTCTTCTAAGGTTGGAAACAAATATAAATCACAGCCATTCATCGCTTCTTTGATTTCTTCTTGTGGAACATATCCTGCAAAAATCAAGTTCGGAAGTTTGGTATTCACCGCTTCCCTTACTGGCTTTGTGGCAGCAGCGAGTGGACTATAACCAAACCAAATAAACTTATACTCTGGTAATCTCTTAGCAAGTTCGACAAAGTCGACAATCCCCTTTCGTTCGATGTAAAGACCAATTCCAATGATAACCTTATCGTCTTTTGTATAATGATATTTCTCTCGAAAACGGTTTCCTGCCTTGGGATCTTCTTGAAACAAAGAAAGTTCAATTCCATTCGAAATGGCATAAATCGGTTTCTTGATTCCATAACCTTCCAAAAGACGTTTGGAATAAGGAGTTGGCGTTACGATGACATCTCCCAAAGAATAACATTTGATCAACCACTTTTTAAAAAGAGGTGCAATTTGACGACAGAAAATAAATCCATCCCGAAAATCCTCTTCGGTAGAATGGGCATGATATACAACCTTTTTTCCTTTTCGCTTGGCTTTCTTCGCCAAATGATACGATCCCGGCCCATAAAAATTCACATGAAGAATATCGTAATCATCTTTTGGATTCGTCGTATAAGGAATCGAAACGGCATCAAGTGCAGCCATCTGATGCTTAATTGCTTTCCCAAGGCCACTCTTTCCTGTCATTTTCTCCCCTTCGGTATAAAGACATACTTTCATAACTTTTCCTCCTTAAGATTCTACGTCAAGTGAAATATTATTTTCTTTCGCATACGTTAAAATCTCATCCAGTTGATTTCCCAATCTCAGTTGATCAAAAAGGGTGATCGAAGGATCTCCATCCTCCACTTTCTTTTTGATTTCCTCTACAATCTTATAAGCATTGCTCTCCATACGAGCACGATACTTACTATCCGGAACAGTCGTTCGTACTCCCGTAAATTGTGTAAGAAAACGATTTATCAAAAAGAAGTCCAAATAATCAAGATGTCCCAAAAAAATCACATCATAATCCGTCAAATTCATCTTTTTTAAATATTCCAGTAATGTACCCATATCAACCGAATCCAACAATGAGACAAACTCCTTTTCGAGGTAATACACTCTTAGACCAGGTTCACTGGAAGTAGGAATGACATATAGTTCCACATTAGCCGCCTTCGTATTTTGTAACAGCTGATAAATGTTATTCTTTTCTTCTTTTCGCTTCGCAATCAGTTTTAAAATCAACTCTTTTTCTTCCACTTAGCACACTTCCTAATCTATTTTAACTATACCATAAAAGAAAAAGGGATACCAATCTTTATTTCTTCTTTTCGATCGTAATCACCAGATGATGAACTCTAGCAATTTCAAGAAGCGTTTTCATACTATAACCACTCGTTCCTAATTCGATTCCTTGAATGGTTCTTTGTGCTTTGCCAATACTTTTACCAAATTCTTTTTGCGTAAGCTCACTCCATTCACGAATGATCTTCATAATTTCATTTGGTTTATAATCATTTGCTTTGATTTTCATCCTAATCCCTCCCTATCTAGTTAGCATAAGGATAGCTTAGGAAAAGGAAAATTTTTCCAATATATGCTAAATTTCCATGTATCGAGGCATGACAATATCCTGTGTCAATTTTTGAAATCATTTTTTCAGAAAAACAGCATATCCTAAATAAGGGTTGACTTTTAAAAAAACCATATGCTATAATTCAAATACCGGTGATAACTGGTACTATTTTGGGGAATTAGCTCAGCTGGGAGAGCGCCACGTTTGCACCGTGGAGGTCAGGAGTTCGATCCTCCTATTCTCCACCAAATAGAATGATAACTCGAATTCCTCGAGGAGAAAGAAGCGACTTGTCAAAAAGTCGCTTTTATGTTATTCTGTATATAGATGAAGGGAACTTCATACAATAAAAAAGAGGAACATTCGATTTCGCAAGTGAATGTCGCCTCTAAAATATTAGTGTTGACACTCGATCATAGCTGAAAGAGTGTCATATTTTTATTGCTATTACTAATACGGTAAAGAGTAATAAAATGATCGCAATAAGACGAAGGACTTTAATAATAAAAGTTCTTTTCTTCATTGTATCCCTCCTTTCTTCTAGAAGATTGGAGGACGACACTCACATCAAATGTTCCAAGCATATTATAACAAACATTAGTTCTAACGACAATGATTTTTCATTAAATTATGACAATTGAAAACTGTACTGCTGCATTGCTATAACAGCTTGTCAAAAAGTCGCTTTTATGTTATTCTGTATATAGATGAAGGAAACTTCATACAATAAAAAAGGATACATTTGATTGTGCGAATCAGATGTAATCCCTTCAAGGACAGCATCTGAAATCAACGAAAGTTGAAATCAGATGCTAGAAGTAAAACCATTACGACTAAGAATAGGAGTAATATTATAATAAAGAGAGAAACTTCCCTATTTGTCATAAATATCACCACCTTTCTTTTATCTTTTGATAAATAACTCAAATTTCTCTAGGAGAAAGAAGCAACTTGTCAAAAAGTCGTTTTTATGTTATTCTGTATATAGATGAAGGGAACTTCATACAATAAAAAGGGAATACTTAACACCTCAATGTTGAGTACTCACCAATCAATTGGTTAGCACTTAATCTACTGAATGTAAATTGAGTGCTTTTCTCTTATAATAGATTACTACTTTACGAAAGTAAAAAGTAAGACTATGAGTAAGAAGATAATTAGAATAAGAGAGAAAATCAAAAGATCTTTCTTATGCATACTATCAGCCTCCTTTCTTACGAAAGTTGGCAAGCACCCAACTGCTAAGTTTCCCTAAACAAATTATAGCAAACATTTGTTCTTGATACAATTATTTTCTAATAAATAACTCGAACCTTCATAAGTTCGAGTTTTTAATACAAATAAAATGATTTATGATGAAATTTTTTTCGTAAAAATTCTTTTTCGGTATAATATCTACCTTTCTCATAAAACAAATGACGATACCCTCTTCTCATTTGATAAACCGAACAAACCGTTCGTCGTTTTCGAAAAGGATAAGAAGAAAAATAACGTTCTAATAAAAATTTTTGAAAATAAATAGGTTTCTTTTTTTCTTCGATCCACAACTTATAGAAAAGAAGCAAGAACAAAAGGAACAAAGCAAAGGACCAATGAAGAAATACGATATAGAAAAGAAAAAGAAAGAGGGCAAGATAAGAAAAGAAAAACGTAAGTGTAAGTGCTCTTTTGTAAGCAAAAAAGTGAGAGTGAAATAAATAAAGAAACTTTCCTCCATCCAAAGGATAAATAGGCAACAAATTAAAAAGAAGCAAAGCATAATGAAACGTCTGTAACTGTGAAACGGAAGGACCCGAAAGAAACTGTTTCCATATCCAAAAACCAAAGCACTGAAAAAGAGGGCCTAAAACGAGTACGATCAATTCCTCTCTGATTGGACAATTGAGTTCTTCCTGAAAGGAAGAAAGTCCTCCAAAGGGATAAAGATAAATTTTATCGGTTTTCCAACGAAAAAAGTGAGCAGCCAAAAAGTGCCCACATTCGTGGATCAATATCAACCCCATCACAAAAAGAAAGGGTCGAAACATTCCTAAAAAAATAGAAAGAAGAGCAAAAATCCAACAAAGCGGATGAATGGAAAGATTAGGTAAGATATTCTTTATAATCGACAAACTTTCCATCTTTCTGGAAGACCAAATACAACTTATCTTCCTTGCTTTCTCCCAAAAGAGTTCCTTTTTCTACGTAATCATAAAGCGATATTTCCAAAGTAGAAACATTTCCATACCAAACATCGATCCCATTGACTTGCTGAACGATAATGGTATTCCCATACCCTTCTTTCTCTCCTATAAAAACGACAATGCCACTTTCTAAAACAGGTACCATATATTGGTTTGCCACTTTCAACTCTACCCCATCTTTGTATAAATTGGCCGATTGGTAGATCAAATCCTCTTTGAACACTGTTTCCGTCGTATTTTTGATTGGTAGAAGTTTTCCAAAGTGTTGGTTGTACCAAGTACTAATTTCAGCAAACTTTAAATTTTTTTGATACACATTTCGATAGATAAATTCCTTGGCCTTTTGATTACTTTTTACTGCAATCAACACTCCAAGAAGAAGGACTGCACTCAGTAATACTTGATTTCCCAAACGAATGAGATTTTTTCCTAGTCGTTCTTTTTTTGTAATACGTGCTCGAAATCTTTGTTTTTTCTTTTCCATAATTCGATTGATCCTTTCGTCTCATTCTATGAGGAAAAAGAAAAAATTATGCTAATGGATGGAACCGAGATGATTTGTCTTGAAACATTTTCTAAAAAATAAATAACCGAGTTCCAACAATAGAAGATTAAAAAGAATCGTATGACTAATTTTATAAAAAAGAGAATACCACGAAAAAGAGACTAGATGAAAAAAGGAATAGCAAAGGTACGAAACACTTTCATAGAACATAAGACAAAGAAGAAAATAAAGAATAAGCGTAAGATAGTTGATCTCCAAATAACGTTTGAACCACGTCAAAAGGATCGAAAGAAGAACCCCCAAAACTACTTCAAAAAACCAATAATGTGAACATAGGATTCCATAGCCCAAACCAAACAAAATCACATATCGATAAAAGATTCGATCTTCCTTGATTCGATAACGGCATAACAATAAATAACAAAGAAAAAAATTAGGAGTCCAAAAGCTCAAATTGCCAAAAGTCAAAGGAAAAAAGGAAGAAACAAAAAAGGAGATGAGCAAAAACATCAAAGAAAAAATGATCATACTTCCCTCCTCGATAAAATACTGATGTAACGAAGTTGATTAAAATCTTGTTTCGGTTTCACTTTGAGCAACGTTTCATAACTGGAAGTAGCTTCACTCGATTCGATGGTTCCAATAAAAATTCCTTTTGGATAGTTTCCCGTTAACCCACTAGTGGTTACATCCGATCCAGCAGATGAAGAAATTCCTCGTACCAAAAAGAGCTGATTTTTCTGATCATATCCCGATAAAATACCATAGAATGTTTCTTCGTTTGTTTCGATCTGAACGGAAACTTGAAACGAAGGATCACTTGCAGAAAGTAATTCTATTTCACTTGACCAATTGGTGACATCCCTTACCCTTCCAATCATACCAGAAGCAGTAATGGCAATGTCATCTTTGGCAATACCCGCCTTACTTCCTTTATCCACTACGATTGTTTGAAGCCAATAATCCATTTGACGATGGACAAGTGTCGTATGAATGACTCGATAATCCGTCATCGTTTTAGATAGATCCAAAAGTTCTTTGAGCTCTTCGATTTCCGAAAGCAATGCTTGGTTAACATTTTTTTGAATCAAATAACTTTCCGTTTGGTCTTCTTTTTTCCGATTCCAAATAGGATAGTTAAATACATTGAGGATATCTTTCAAATAACGTTCCATCGTAGTGTAATTTTCTTTCCACAAAGATCAACACCCCTACTCCTATTTTCCACCATAAACCTTTTCTGCTTTTCTTTTTATTCTTTCTCTTTTTCATAATAACCCACTCTCATAAAAACTAAAATAAGCTTCATCCGAGACAATCAAATGGTCAGTAAGAGGAATCGCTTGAAGCTGTCCAATCTCTCTTAGCGCACTTGTCAATTTCCTGTCTTCGATACTAGGATGGACATCACCAGAAGGATGATTGTGCAAACAGATGATGCTTTTGGCTTGATTCAAATAAGCTTCCTTAAAAATTTCTCTTGGATGAACGGTACTACGATCAATGGTTCCCATAAACAACAACTTCCTTTCTATTAGTTCTCGTTTGCTGTTGAGATAAAAACAATAAAAATATTCCTGT
>CARZYU010000013.1:6176-6677 GCA_949113215.1 uncultured Bacilli bacterium
CCATGAAAGAGATAACGACACTCCTCAAAGATCTTCTCTGGAGAATCCAACTTACAACGTTTCTTTTTGCTGGATAAGAAAATACGTTTTCCTAGTTCAATACAGGCAAGAATTTCGAGGGCTTTCGCTTCCCCAATTCCTTTGATGGCCTCTAATTGTTTCAAATTAAGATGTTCAAACTCCTCAACACTCCCTACCTCTTTCATCAATTGGTATGCAAGAAACGATACGGAGTACTCTTTCGTTCCTGTCCGTAACAGAATCGAAAGAAGCTCTTGCGTTGAAAGAGCATTTGCTCCATATTGTTTTAATCGTTCCCTTGGTCGTTCCATCAAAGGAACGTGACACATTTTTAAATCCATATGTTCACCTCATTTATATGATAGTGAAAATCATGGCCGAAGGAGCACTGTTTCATCATAAGTACTAAAAATTGATTTCAATACCCCTTCGATTTCTTCCTTCTTTTTCGCATTTTTCAAAAGAACATCGTACTGATTT
>CARZYU010000013.1:6737-7439 GCA_949113215.1 uncultured Bacilli bacterium
AAGATACAAACAGTATTTTCCATCTTGTTTTAAAATCGTAAAAGAAGAAAAGGTTTCGGCTTTTTCTTTTGCTTTTTCTTCTTCCTCATAGCAATTCTCCAAAAGAAAATAAACAGAATTAACTTCTTTCGAACTTTCGTAAGCTTTTTCTTTGCTTGTCCACAGTTTTCCTACCATCGTTCCTAAGAAAATCATGAAAACAATCGCTCCTAACATTTTCTTCATTTTCCTCACCACTATGATCCTACCAAACAAAAAAAGAGAAATTTGTCGAACAAACAAATTTCTCTGTTTCTTTTCTTCATTATTTTACAAGATCCAACAAATGAGCCAATTTTTCTTTCTCTTCTGCTAATTTTTTGCGATCTAACTCAACAATGTTAGAAGGTGCTTTTTCCACATAATTTTGATTAGCCAACAAAGTTTCCCTTCTTTGAATCGAATCATTTAACTTTTTGATTTCTTCTTGCAATTGTTCTTTTTGAGCTTCCTGTTGCTCTTCTAAGAAGAAAATTCGAATACGGGGAGAAGAATACGAAATATCTCCTTTTTCGTCCGAAGAAGTAGAAGGAAGTTTCAACATTTTCTGATAAAGAGAACTTAATTCCGCTGCGATTTCATAATGAACAATCGCTTCTTTAGTAACATGATTCGTTGCCTTTAAATTACGAATGGCAATGATATCCTCGATGATTTTATCAA
>CARZYU010000013.1:7449-14059 GCA_949113215.1 uncultured Bacilli bacterium
TTGGGCAAATAGGTAATTCTTCTCTATCACTGGATACGTGGAAATCACGATCGACTCTGTTTCCTTCCAAGGTAACGTTTGATAAATTTCTTCCGTAACGTATGGCATGAAAGGATGAAGCATTTTCAAAATACACTCTAAAACATGATAGAGAACCGACTTCGTTGTAGCATCCTGTTTTCCCTTGGAAAGTTCGATGTACCAATCACAGAAGTCTTCCCACACAAAGCGATAAAGTGCACTTCCAACATTTTGATATTCGTATTTTTCCATATTATGGCGAACATTCTTAATAATTTCTTGCAGCTTTGTCATCATCCACTTATCTTCTAATGATAATGTTTCTAAGGTGAAGTCTTTCTTTTCAAACCCTTCTAATTGAAGAAGAACGAAACGAGAAGCATTCCATAGTTTGTTGATAAAATTCCAGGTGGATTTCACTTTTTCTTCATCATAACGAAGATCTGTTCCAGGAGCAGTACTCGTTGCCAGATAGAATCTCAGTGCATCGGCACCATTTTCTTCGATCACATCCATTGGATCGATTCCATTTCCTAGTGACTTACTCATCTTTCTTCCTTCGCTATCCCGAATTAAGCCATGAATTAAACAATCTTTAAATGGTCTTTGTCCCGTGAATTCCAATCCTTGGAACGTCATACGATTGACCCAAAATGGAATAATGTCGTATCCCGTTACAAGACAATTGGTTGGGTAATAGCGTTTGAAATCTTCTGTTTCAAGAGGAAATCCCAAGGTAGAAAATGGCCAAAGAGCAGAAGAAAACCAAGTATCTAAGACGTCTTCATCTTGAACCCATCCCTCTTCATTCGGTTCTTCCATTCCAACATAAATTTCTTCCCCTTTGTACCAAGCAGGAATACGATGTCCCCACCACAACTGTCTTGAAATACACCAATCGTAAGTAATCTCCATCCAGTGATTCATCGTTTTCTCATACCTAGTGGGTACAAAGTTAACTTTATGATCTTTATCCTTTTGGTTTTCTAATACACGATCGGCCAAAGGACGCATTTTCACAAACCACTGTTTTGAAAGATAGGGTTCAATGACGGCATCGCTTCGCTCACTATGCCCTACGGAGTGAACCATCTCTTCCACTTTTAATAAAAGATCTTCCTTTTTTAAATCTTCTAACAGAGCTTCTCGACAAGCATAGCGATCCATTCCACAGTACTTACCAGCATTCTCATTCATCGTAGCGTCCTTGTTCATGACGATGACTCGTTCTAAATTGTGTCGTTTTCCGACTTCAAAATCGTTCGGATCATGAGCTGGCGTAATTTTAACAACACCTGTTCCAAATTCCGGATCCGCATGTTCATCGGCAACAATCGGAATCAGCTTGTTGACAATCGGTAAAATGACTTTCTTACCAATCAAATGACGATATCTTTCGTCTTCCGGATTAACCGCAACAGCCGTATCACCAAACAACGTTTCTGGTCTCGTCGTTGCCACTTCCAAATAATCACTCTTATCTTCCAAATAATATTTCAAATGATAGAAAGCCCCTTTGTCTTCCTTATAAATGACTTCTTCATTCGACAAAGCTGTCATCTGCACAGGATCCCAGTTGATGATTCTCTCTCCTCGGTAGATAAGGCCCTTTTCATAGAGGGTAACAAAAACATGACGAACCGCTTTGGAAAGGCCTTCATCTAACGTGAATCTCTCTTTTGTATAGTCGAGACTGAGCCCTAACTTCGCCCACTGCTTATGAATGTTGTCCGCATATTCCCCTTTCCAATTCCAAGCATGCGTTAGCCACTCCTCCCTTGTCAAAGAACGAGGAGAAATACCCAACTCTCTAAGACGTTTATCCACTTTTGCTTGCGTTGCAATTCCCGCATGATCCATTCCAGGAACCCATAGAGCATCATAACCATCCATGCGCTTATAACGAATCATGATATCCTGTAACGTCGTATCCCAAGCATGTCCTAAGTGAAGTTTGCCTGTAACATTAGGAGGAGGAATCACCACACAGAATGGTTTTTTGGAATGATCTTTTCCCGATTCAAACAAATGATTCTCTAACCAATATTCGTATTTTCCTTCCTCTACTTTTTTAAAATCATATTTGGTATCTAACATAGACATCCCTCCTTAAACAAAAAAACGGCTTTTCCTCCCTCTAAGGACGAAAAGCCGTGTTACCACCTTAATTTGCAAATCAAATTTGCCTCTTTCTTGATAACGGTATCATCTACCGTATCTTCTTACTTTACTTCAGAAGATAAACTCCATTGCGACCTTCAACTTACTCTTTCATTCGTTTGCACCATCCACGAACTCTCTTAAGAATCAAATAAGTTTACTCCTCAACTTCCTCGTTGTTGAAACTATTATATGTTATTTTTTAACATTTGACAACTCTACTTTTTTTATTTCTTCCACAATCATTTGAATTTTATCAAGTCTTCGCTCTATTCTACCAACTACTTGATAAAGTTCTCCTTTGGAAATCGTTTGGTAGCGTTGATACACACTTGGAAATAACGTCAACTCGATGGTTCCTGTCTCATCGCTTCCTACGACAAAAGCCATTTTCTCTTTCTTTTTCGTTTCAATCACTTTGATACTTTCTATTAAAAGAAGAACTTTCACTTTTTGATTCATGTAATGACCTACTTGGTTCAATAAAACAGCATCCGCATAAGTCAAGCGATAATTACTAACCGGATGATAGGATAAATAAAAACCGAAAATTTCTTTTTCTTTTTGTAGTAAATAGGTTTTATCTAATTCTTCCACTTCTTCGATTTCTGGCTTTATGACCAAAGAGGGGTCCAAATCCTTCGTAAGTTCGGCATAGTTGATGAAAGAATCCAAGTTATGTAGAAGTGTTGCTCGGTTATAAGGGAAAGAGGAAAATGTCCCTGCTAGAATCAATGTTTCTAAAATCGATTTGGTAACATTTCTCGAATAGAGTTTCGAAAAGGCATCGTAAATATCCTCAAAACCTTCCCCTCTTGTTTGAATGATTTCTTTGGAAACAACACTTCCTACTCCTTTCACATTGGAAAGAGGAAATAAAATACCCTCTTCGACTACCTGGAAGGAAGCTCCACTTTGCTTGATATCTGGTTTTAAAACTTTCATACCTAAGCTTTTTGCTTCCATGATGTATTCCCTTGTTTTTCCTTCGCTTCCGATGACGGAAGATAGAAGACTCGCAAAGAATTGTTTCGGATAATGAACTTTCAGATAGGCCATCTTATACGCAATTAAAGCATACGCTACCGAGTGACTCCGATTGAAACCATACCCTGCAAAATGTAGAATTAAATCAAAAATTTCTTTACTCACTTTGGCATCATGACCTAATTCTACACTCCTCTGTAAGAATTTTTCCTCTTCGTTCTTCAAAATATCGTATTTTTTCTTACCCATGGCCTTTCTTAAAATATCAGCTTCCCCTAAGGTATAACCTGCCAAAACATTGGCCACTTGCATAATTTGTTCTTGGTAAATAAAAATTCCATACGTATTTTTTAAAATAGGTTCTAAAGTTGGATCCAAGTACGTTACAGGTTCTAAGCCATGTTTTCGCTTGATGTAAGTATCGATATTGATCGATGGTCCTGGACGAAATAATGCAATGGCTGCAAAAATATCTTCAAATGTCGTCGGTTTTAATCTCCTTAAGAAATTTCGCATTCCTGCTGATTCAAACTGAAAAATTCCACTGGTAGAAGCCGTCGTAAACAAATGAAGTGCCTCCTTATCATCCAAAGGGATTTTTGCAAAATCGACCACTTCTCCTGTCGTTTTTTGGATATCTTTCATAACATTCATAATTGTCGTCAAATTTTTAAGCCCTAAAAAGTCCATCTTAAGTAGTCCCAACTCTTCCAAATATTCCATCGAATAAGCAGAAACATAAAGACCCTCTGTTTTCAAAAGAGGAACAATGTTATCGAGTGGCTCATCGCAAAAGACAATTCCTGCGGCATGAATGGAAGTATGGCGTTTCAACCCTTCTAATTTTAAGGCAATGCGATACAAATTTTTAAGTGTAACATCACTTTCTATTTTTTCACGAAAAGAAACATTGTTTTGATAAAAATAAGCCAAGGATTCTTTTCCCATCGCAGGTAAAAACTTACAAAGAGCATCCACTTTATAAAGAGGAATATTGAGAACTCTTCCCACGTCACGAAGTACCTGTTTGGCCCCTAATGTTCCAAAGGTAACGATACCGGCTACTTGTTTTTCTCCATACTTTTCCTTGACATAAGAAATGACTTGATCACGGTAGAGATCGGGAAAGTCCGTATCAATATCCGGCATACTAATTCTCTCTGGATTCAAAAATCGTTCAAATAACAAGTCGTAACGAATAGGATCAATATCGATAATTCCAAGCGAATAAGCGACCAAACTCCCTCCAGCACTTCCCCTGCCTGGTCCTACCAAAATACCATTTTTCTTCGCATATTTGATGAAGTCGTAGACGATTAAGAAATAATTGGCAAACCCCATCTTTGAAATGATATCAAGTTCATAAGAAAGTCGCTTTTGATAAACTGGTGGCACCTTACCAAGGAAACGTTTCGTAAGACCTTTAATACTGAGTTGTTTTAAGTATTCCTCTTGGGAAATTCCATCGCAAGGATAGATGGGAAGATGGAGTTTCCTTGGTGGAAACTGAACATCACAACGAGCAGCAATTTCATTGGTGTGAAAGATTCCTACTGAATCGATGGCCTTTTCTACGGATACTTTAAAATACTTTTCGCTATCGAAAAAAGGCTGATCGTCACTGATTGTTTTTCCATCACGAATCAAGGAGAGATAGGATAAATACTCTTGATCGGAAGGATCCAAAAAGAGAATCTTGGGAAGGTAGACTATTTTGTCCGTCATCCCTTTGACGATGGCCTCTTCCTCTTTCCTTTCAAAACCAAGAAAATGTTCTTCGTAGATGGAACGAAGTTCTTGATATAATTCTCTACTTTCAAAAGGAAGTACTAAAATCAGTTCACGGGAAAACGTCTTTAAATCTTCCAGTGTCACTTGTCGTTCGCTTTGAATCGTCGATAATTTTAAAAGATTTTGATAACCTTCATAGTTCTTCGCATAAAGTAGTAATGGACCATTTGGATCATGCACTTCCAGTCCAATGATGGGATGAATCCCTTTGGCCTGACATTTCAAATAGAATTCTCTTGCACCAAAAAGGGCATCATCGCTAATACCGAGGGAAGAAATATGATGTTTGACACAATAATCAATCAGTTCATCCATTCGAATGAGACTAGAAAGCAGCGAATATTCTGTTTTGACATAAAGTGGCGTGTACATACTTCTTCCCTCCATTCACCCTTATTTTACCATATTTTATTTGACTTAGAAACAATTATATGGTAAAGTTAGTAGGCAAGGAATTCTAGATACAAAAGGAGGAAAAATTATGGCTATCAATGTTTCAGGAAAGAAACCATTAAAAGGAAGAGATCGTTCTCATGCTTTAAATACACACAATAGAAGTAGAAAACCAAATCTTCAAGTTCATACGTTAGAAGATGGTACTAAGGTCCGTCTTTCGGCAAGAGAAAAAAGAACGTTAAGAAAGCAAGAAGCAAAGAACGCTTAAGTACGGTTTCGTACTTTTCTTTTTGCACAAAACAAAAGCAGTTTCGATTAAGCTGCTTTTGTTTTTTTACTATCGAATTTTTTTCGTTCTTCGGTATTTAAAATCTTTTTACGAAGACGCAAGAAATGTGGTGTAACCTCAACTAGTTCATCGGAGTTGATATAGTCAAGAGCATATTCCAACGTAATTTGTCTTGGACGTTTCAACACGACGGTATGATCGCTTCCAGCCGCACGCATATTCGTAAGCTGCTTTCCTTTGACGATGTTGACCGCCAAATCGTTATCCCGGTTACATTCTCCAATGATCATTCCTTCGTACACTTCGGTACCTGGTTCAATGAACATCACCCCACGGTCTTCTAAGTTACCAATGCTATAAGCGGTGGCTTGTCCATTTTCCATCGAAACTAAAACACCTAGTTTTCTCTCTCCAAGGACGACGTTTTCATAAGGACGATATTCTTTAAAGGTATGGTTGATGATACCATATTTTCGAAGTTCGTCATGTTGTCCATAATCGCCCCACGAACACCTAATTGTTCAATGACCGAACCAACGGTATCCTCAGGACATTCAATCTGTAACTCCTCGAATGGTTCCATCTTGATACCATTTTCTTCTTTGATGATAACTTGTGGTTTGGAAACTTGCATTTCAAACCCTTCACGACGCATAGTTTCAATTAAGATTCCCAGATGGAGTTCTCCACGACCTGAAACAATCCACGATTCATGGTCATTGGTTTCTACCCGAAGAGAAACATCTTTTTGCGTTTCTTTCATCAGACGTTCTTCAATCTTAGAAGCCGTCAAGAGCTTTCCATCTTTTCCCATAAACGGAGAAGAATTGACACCAAATGTCATCTGTAAGGTTGGTTCATCCACATGAAGTTTAGGAAGCGGTAAGTTATCTCCGACATTACAGATCGTTTCTCCCACCGAAATATCAGCAAGTCCCGCAATGGCGACAATATCCCCCGCTTCTG
>CARZYU010000013.1:14069-16699 GCA_949113215.1 uncultured Bacilli bacterium
AATTCGTTTGTAACCATAGTAACCAAATAATTTTTGAATACGGAATTGTTTGACCGACCCATCCAAACGAATACAAGAAACAGTTTGGTTCACTTTGATCGTTCCATTATGAACACGACCTATTCCAATTCTTCCTACGTAATCGTTGTAGTCAAGAAGAGCTGGTTGAAATTGAAGAGGCTCCTCTACCTTTCCCTTTGGTTCGGGAATTTCCTTTAGAATCAAATCCAAAAGTGGTGCAAATCCTGGTGCTTGCGTTGCTAAATCATCACTCAAACTACAAGTTCCATTCAAAGCACTCGCATACACCACATCGAAATCAAGTTGCTCTTCATCGGCACCTAATTCAATAAACAAATCGAGAACCTCATCGACCACTTGGCGACATCTCGCACTTGGTTTATCTACTTTATTGATCACGACAATTGGTTTTACCTTAGCAGCAAGAGCTTTCTTTAAGACAAACCTCGTCTGTGGCATAGGTCCTTCGTAAGCATCGACAACCAACAAAACACCATCCACCATATTCATAATACGTTCGACTTCTCCACCAAAGTCCGCATGCCCTGGTGTATCTAGAATGTTGATTCGATATCCGTTGTAATCAACTGCCGTCGTCTTTGCCAAGATCGTAATTCCACGTTCTTTTTCTAACGCATTACTATCCATCGATACATCGCTTATATCCTCATTTTCACGAAACATTCCCGACGTTTTCAAAATTTCATCGACCAAAGTTGTCTTACCATGATCGACGTGTGCAATAATAGCAATATTTCTCTTTTTCACGTTTTTTCACTTCTCTCTTTTTAAACTCGCTAGTAAGTATAACAAATTTCCAACTGGAATTCAATATTTTCTTAAGAAGTAACCCGTATAGAAGCAAAAAAGAAGAACATCCTATCAATGGTGATACGATTGAAAGAAACACTATGGCAAAAAACAATGCAAAAAAAACACTATCCTCCCCTTTCCAAAGAAAAAAACGTAGATCTTGTGATCATTGGTGGAGGAATCACCGGAATCTCACTTGCTTATCATCTACGAAATTGGGACAAAAAGATCATTCTCTTAGATCAAGGAGAATTCTGTCATGGAGTGACGATGCGAACGACAGGAAAACTGACTCCTCTTCAAGATGTCTTTTCCAAAATCATAACTTCACACCATTTAGAAACAGCCAAACAGTACTATCAGAGTCAAAAAGATGCGATCAAACTTGCGAAAAATCTCATCGAGAAACATCACATCGATTGTGATTTTACCAAAACAAAAAGTTATCTCTTTTTCGAAACTCCAGCCAAACAGAAAGAATTAATGAAAACCAAAGAAGTCCTTGAGGAAGCCAAATTAGATTCCTTTGGAGGAATCCCTTCCTTATCCCTTGAAGAAAGTTATGTCTTTCATCCACTCAAATATTTGAAAGGGCTACTTGATCTCATCGAGGAAAGTCCTATCGAACTCTATGAAAACACCAGGGTCATTTCTTATAGCAAAGAACAAGATGGATACTGTTTAAAAACCAACCAAAAACCGATTCATACCAAACAAATTGTCTTTGCTGGACACTATCCCTTCTTCCTCTTTCCTTACTTATTCCCCTTAAAAGCCACCTTAGAAAAGTCTCTCATTGGGGTGATTCCTCACGAAGAAAAAACATTTCAAGCGATCAACCTGGATCAAGTAACTCACTCCATAAGATTTCATAAAGATAAAAAGACAAAAGAAAGCTATCTTCTTTATTTGAGTGAAAGTCATAGTTTGGGAAATCATAAACAAGAAGAATTGGAACGAGAATTAGAAGCAAAAATAGAAAATTTCTTTCATAAAGAACCAATTCTCACTTGGTCAAATTATGATATTATGACGCTCGATGGAATGCCCTACATTGGATACTTAGAACCAAATATGCTGATTGCTACTGGATACAATACCTGGGGAATGACCAACGGAACGTTAGCAGGTAAGATCCTTTCTGATCTCCTCATGGAAAAACAAAATAACTATCTCTCTTTATTTGATCCTCATCGCCATTTCACATTTCCAATGCGCCTATCTCAACTGATGGATAATCTCAATCAGGCAAAGACTTATATCAAATCAAAATTAAGTACACCAAAAAAAGACAAAACAGTAACCATTGCGACCATCGAAGGAACAAAATGTGGAATCTATCAAGATGAAAAAGGAAAAAAACACATCGTAAAACTCACTTGTCCTCATATGAAATGTGGTCTTGGTTTCAATGAGAGTGAAAATGTCTGGGAATGTCCTTGCCATGGATCACGCTTTGATATCGATGGAAATCCTATCAAAGGGCCCTCTACCACACCGATTACTTTTTCCTCCACCTCTTAGAGAAGGATAATTCCTTCTTTTTCTTTGGAATATTTAATCTAGGTTCTTTTGTCATAACCAAATTACCATAAAACGTCGTAACCGAAAGAAAAAAGAGACTCGATAGATGTACAGTACCACTTACCATATCGAGTGTAAAAAAGAAAGAGGACAAAAAAGAAAGCTTTTCTAACACCTTTCTTTGAACTGGTTCCATATCCATTCCCCCTAAGAACATTTTCGTTCAAGCACATATTTTTTTATTTTTTTATAAAGAAAGGTTACAACCAAAA
>CARZYU010000013.1:16760-20269 GCA_949113215.1 uncultured Bacilli bacterium
CATTAGTGGTAGAAATGGGAATGAATTCACTAGGAGAAATAAGCGTTCTAACAATGGGAAAATTACGTCCTAAAAAACAAGCCAACATGCCATATTTCTCAAACCAAACGTCACACTTATCCAAATCTTCCTTTTTCATAAAAAAGTACTTTCCATATTTTTCAACAAACGGTCTTCCTCCAAAATATCCCATCGCATAAATGACAATTGCACAAAAAACGCTTCCCAAAAGTCCGGTCAAAAAGGCACCCCAAAAAGAAAACACTTCTCTTCCTGCTAAAATACCACCCGTTGCTAAAATCAGTTCACTGGGAATCACAATGATCACTGCCTCCAACACCATTCCTAAAAACATTCCCAAATAACCATACGTTCCAATTAAATTTACGACAAACTCCGACATAGTTTCTCTCCTAACTATTCATATATATGCAGCAAAATGACAATTAAGAAATCACGAACTCTACCCAGAAGAAAGTTTCTTGTGTATAATAAATATAGATAGGAAGGAGGATACGATGGATTTTATTACAATCAAAGAAAATCTATTTCCCTTTATCATCATCAGTATGTTCATTTTAGTAACAGGAATAGTTTATTATTTATTTCGACGTTTCAAAGGAAATACATCTTCTTCCTTCTCCAAACACTTCGTCATTCTCCTTCTCCTTTGTTGGAGTATTACGGTCATAGGACTCACCATGTTCGGTCGGAATACTTATTCTCAAAATCAAATCAATTTAAAATTATTCAGTGGTTACTTCAATGCCTGGAACACTTGGAACATCCATGAATTGCAAATGATTATCTTCAATGTCTTAATGTTTGTTCCCTTAGGTTTCCTTCTACCCCTTCTTTCATCCAAAACAAAAACAGCTACAAGGGTTTTCCTCCTTTCCTTTGGAATCACTCTATTCATTGAGACCACTCAGCTCTTAACTAGTCGAGGTATTTTTGAACTGGATGATCTATTTCATAATACGTTAGGAAGTATGATGGGGTACTTTCTGATTGATCTCTTTCTTCAGTGGAAAGAAGCAAAAAAGCCACAAAAGACAGCTATTGTAAGAGCGCTTATGATTCCATTTGGTTTTCTTCTGACGTTCTTTCTCTGTATGATCGTCTATCATTACCAAGAATTTGGAAATCTACCAATGATCTCAGCTGTCAAACAAGATATGAACGGAATTAAAATATCATTGAAAACAGAGCTTTCGAAAGAAAAAAAATCCGTTTCTGTCTACCAAAACATTCACTCTTATGATAAGGAGTATAGTCAAGAAGTCGTTTCTCTTCTTGTAAAAGAATTTGGCTTAACCAAAGAGAAAACTGTACGGCAAAGTGGCCATAATCGTTATTTTTACTTTCAAAAAGGAAACGAAGAATATTACCTTCTCTATCATGATCGTTTTGGAACATGGAGTTTCAACAATCGAAAACAAGTATTAGAAAACAAACAAGACCCTAACTTTGAAAAAGAGAAAGACAAGTGGGAAGGATGGCTACAAAAAAATCATTTACTAAAAGAAGATGCTACCTATACACTCGAAAATTCACGACTTCTTACCTGGACGTTAAATGGAAAATCATTGACAACCCAAGATCAACCTTTTACCATGGGAACCATTCAAATCAACCTATCGAATCAGGAGATTCCCGATCAAATTTTAAGTACTATGACGACGAATCGTTATGTAAAAAAGAAGCAAATCATTTCAGAAGAAGAGGCCTACGAAGAGCTCATTCATGGAAATTTTGCAAAAAACAATCGTTTCAAGAAAAAAGACAAATTAGTCATTACCTCGTGCAAATTAGAATACGTAAGTGATACCAAAGGATATCTTCAACCTATCTATCAATTCGATGGATATCGCAATCAGCAGAGTGACTCCATTACCATTTACATTCCAGCATTATAAAAAGAGACTAAAGTCTCTTTTTATTTGTTGCAATTTGTACACATCTTGCCAGCTGCAATCACTTTCTTCATGTACCCTCTCAACGTTTCTTTTAATTCTTCCACTTCTTCTTTCGTCCAGTACTTTTCTGGTTCCTTAAGCCCATGAGTATCTTTTGATGTTTCATAATCATTACCTACAATCGTACCATCCACATGGAAAGAAACGTTTGGCACATAAATTCTTGGATTTCCCTCATCATCGTATTGAAGATGTTCCTTTAAAATAGAAACCATCTCTTGGTATTCCTTAGTATTATTGCTTCGATCTTCTAACACATTGTAATAATAAATTTGTTCTAATTTTTCTTCCTTGGCAACCTCATTTAAAATCTTCACATAAGCTTGACACCAACCACATTCCGGAAATCCCAAATAAACAACTCCCGTTCCATGCTTTAAAATTTTAATAATCTCCTCTTTTGTTCGATACACAAAAACATTATCTTCGGTTACCTCATGATATTCTTTGGAAAACTTTTTGGCATCACTTTCTTTGCTAGAAAAATGAGAAATAGCAAAGAACATTCCCACCCCTAAAATAGCAACGATCAAAATGATCATAATTACATTTTTTTTCTTCATAAAAACTTCCTTTCTTCTTGTTCAATGTAACAAAATAAGAAACTTTTTTCTATCAACGAGAAGTTGAGATAAAAAAAAAGACCATTTTAGTCATTTTGGCAAGATCGAAAAGCAAGGGGAATTTCATACTTATGTTCTTCACCAGCAACTGTCTTCCCTTCAATTTCAAGATAGAGACTTCCGTTTGGAAAAGATTCACAAAGCTGTGTATAGGAACCTATCGTAAAACTAACCTCTTTCAAATATTCTTCTAACGTCATTCCCTTTTCTAATACCCGATGATTGGTACTAATCTTAGCTTCTTTCTTATCGTGAACCTCATAAAGATGACAGTAAATTTCTTTGTACTTTTCCTCTGGATCATCACCGCAATATTCAATTTGCGAAATATGAATCGAAGATTTATTCCTGTTATAGGCGATCATACCGGTCAATTTAAAATCCTTGCACTCTGCCGATAACACTTTCACTTTAAAATCGTCTCTTGATAAAAACCAGGCAGTAAGAAAAATAGCCACAAGGGATAAACAGATAATGAGAATCCATAACATATTACGTTTTTGCATTTGTTTCTTTCGTTGAAGTAATACTTCCCCATTTAAAATCTCATCCAACGAAATCCCAAAATCCTCGCTCATCTGTTTTAAAAGACTAATATCAGGCAGGTTATTTCCATTTTCCCATTTGCTGACCGCTTGATAAGTAACCCCATACTTCTCTGCTAGTTGTTGCTGTGTCAGATGGTTCTGTTTTCGCAACGTTTTAATGAATTGTCCTATTTTTCTTTGATCCATACTTCTTCTAGGTATCCTTTCTTCTAAAATGACATATCCTATAAATAAAATAAATTATCATTTAGCAATTGACATATTTTAGATTTTTAGTATAATGAATATTGTCTACTTATTTGCAGATGTAGTTTAATGGTAGAACCTCAGCCTTCCAAGCTGACTACGTGGGTTCGATT
>CARZYU010000014.1:0-3069 GCA_949113215.1 uncultured Bacilli bacterium
TTCTTTTTTGATAAGAAAGAAATTCTTTTTCCAAATCAAAATCATCGAAGAAGGCCAAAGATAATAGGTTATGATACAAACTTCCTAAGTAAGCTGCAAACGTTTCTTCAAACGAATTTAACTTTAACACTCGCTCTAAATAGAAACGAAAACTGCATTGGTAGTAATGACTCATACTGGAATACGATAAGACGAGACGGTCTTTTAATAAACTCCGAACTTTCGAAGAAGGGACTTTACTATATTTGTTATCATACGTTTGATAAGGTAGCTTTGAATACTTCTGCCAAAGAAGATTTAACGTAGTATCTTTACTTTGGTATTTTCTTAAGAGATCTAGTTTTTTTCCTAGTTCCAATTGATTGTATAAGTTACTGTAACAATACGTTAAAAAAATAGGTTTCTTTTCTTTTTCTTCTTTTGCTAATAAAGAAGGAAAATAGACTTCTTCTCCTTGTTTGGAAAGACAGGTAAGCAGAACTAAATGAGGTGTATGATGTAATATTCTCTTTGATTGTTCTCTTCTTTTTTCGTTTTCTTCTCTACTCGTGTCAAGCCCCATGCTTTCTCGTTCCTGGTCGGAAAAGAAATCTTCATCTTTTTGATAGGAAGGAAACGAATTCTCACCCACATTTAAAACGAAAACATAATCAGAGGATTGTTTTCTTGCGGTAAAAGATTCGATTCGAATTCCATCGAGATTACGTTCTAAGACAACTTGTTTTTTATGAAACATTTGTTTTAAGAGTTCCAAATACGTTTTCTTAGATCCTGTGAAAGAGGAAAGTTCATTGAGGCAGTCTACTAAGACTTGATAATAATCGTCTTTTGGATCTAAAGTATCAAGAACTTCCTTTGCTTCCTGTTCTTCTAATTTTCGTAAAAATTGTTTGGCATAATCTGTTTTCCCAAAGGAAATCGTTTTCTTTTGGAAAGGCAAATGATAGTAAGAAAAAATGCGATGCAAAAGATGGAAATCTTCTTCTTTTACATTGGTAATTACCATATCCGAAAAAGAAACTCCTCGTTTGGATAACGAACAAATTTGTTCAGCTAAGAAGGCAATGGTCTCTTCAAATGTCTCTCCCTCAAAGAGATCATAATCCATCATCGGTTTTTCTTCTTCAAGAAAAATCACTTCATTTTCTAAGTGCGAAAGAATAAATTGATTCCATTTGCTAAAAGGAAGATCCACAGCTAGAATCTTTTTTCCCTTTATTTTTCTAAGAAGTGATTCCTCTTTTTTCCATAAAGAAACACTCTTTAACTCTTCCAATAAAGATGTTAGTTCCACTTTGTTTACGGAAGGAAGAGACAAATACTTAAAGTGATCGAGATACATGTTTGCTACTTCATAAGAAAAGCCTTTTTCTTCCATCAGATAAGAAATCGAAGAAATATCCCCTTTACCAAATAGGGCTTCTTCTAGTTCTTCTATGGAAGTGACAAGGACACGATAAAGACGAGGAAGACTTGAAATCCCCCTCAACAAAGCTTCTTTGTTCTCTCTTGTAGAAAGAATGACAAGATCGTCTGTCAAGATATTTTCTAGCATCTTTATCACCAATCAAATTATACCATAAAAAAGCCCTCCCTTGAGAGGTCCTTTCTTTTTCTTTTCTATTCAGCTTCAGAAGATTTTACTTCAATCACGCTTTTTCCTTTGTAATAACCACAAGCCTTGCAAACTCTGTGAGGCTTAATCATCACTCCACAATTTGGACATTTATTCGTCGTTGGTGCTTCCATTGCGTTGTGACTTCTACGCATTCTCTTTCTTGTTTTACTCACTCTATGGAATGGTACAGCAAACATTTGAATATCTAACTTAAGCATACTTTCACTCCTCTCCAAATTCTTTTAATAAATCCTTGAAGGGATTATTGGACCGATCTAGTTCATCTTCACGAACCAACTCCCAGCCATCCCCATGAAATTCACTGAGATCCTCAACCTTCGTAAATTTTAAGGGAATCTCTAGTACAATATTTTCCCACAAAAACTCCATAAGATCAAGTGTATTTTCATCTTTTTTATCAATTTCACTCAATTCTTGATCAATTTGGATGGAAAATGGATAATTTACATCTTCTAACGAAATCGAATCTTCTAAAATCATTTCTCCTTGAACGGCTAAAACAATGTGATCATCTCCAGTAGTTCCAGCACGAATGGTTCCCTCTACCATAACATCGTCCAGTCCTTTGATCCCACTTTCTTGAAAATAAGTAGGAGAAAAGGTTACAACTTCGTGGATGGGAATTTCCTCTACTACATTACTATGCAATGAATGTAAATCTATTTCCATTCTAGTGTTCCTTTCTTATTACTAACGTTTTTTGATAACCTGACTCAAATGGGGTAATTAAGGCAATGGGTTCTCCTTTATGAACGGTAATGTGATGATCTGTGATGTTTCTTAAAAACACTTTAATTTCTCCTATCCCACTATGAATGATAGTAGCCGTTTCCAAAATACCACATTTTTCTGGCACTCCACAAATCAAAGTTTTTCGTTTCGTTCCAGGCGCACTCACGGAAATACCAGTTGAAATCTCTTTTGTCTGTTTGGAAAATAGATTGATTTCTTCTGGAGATAAAATCTCTACTCCATGTTCCGTTTCCTCTAAATTAGCTTTTTCCTCCCTAAGTCCAAAAAAGTACATGTCATCCAAATGTGCTTCAAAAGAAGAAGTCTTTTCAATCAGCTTTTCATCAATCATCGGTCCATTTTCCTCTAAAAACCATTCTAAATCTTTTTGAAACTGTTTTCTTCTCTTTTCTAATCGTTTTTCTTTCCATACATCAAACATCTTATCCTCTCCCCTATAATAACATTGTAACATCTCTAATAGACAAAGAAAAGGATTTTCGATATAATAAGCGGAAGGAGTGACGCAAATGAAAGTGATTGGTATCATCGCGGAATACAATCCATTTCACAATGGACACCTCTTTCAAATAGAAGAGATCAAAAAACGCTATCCCGATTCTACGATCGTAGTAGTTTTAAGTGGAAATTTTACCCAAAGAGGAATTCCTTCGATCATCGACAAATGGAAAAAAACC
>CARZYU010000014.1:3079-5207 GCA_949113215.1 uncultured Bacilli bacterium
GGATCTCGTCATAGAACTTCCCTATGCCTTTGCCACACAAGGAGCCGATCTTTTTGCCAAAGGAGCCATCTCTATTTTAAAAGAATTACATGTGGATACTCTCATTTTTGGAAGTGAATCCGATGACTTAGAAAGTCTTTGGTTACTTGCGAAAACACAACTCGAAGAACCACAGTTCGATACCTTAGTCAAAGTTTATATAAGAGAAGGCTACAATTATCCAACGGCACTTTCCAAAGCCCTCGAAGACTTCACAGGAAAACGAACCGATCTTCCGAACGATATTTTAGGAATTACTTATTTAAAAGAAATCGTAAGACAAAAAGCTACGATGAACGTGGAAACGATCAAACGAACCAATTCTTATCATGAAGAAATCTTAGAGGAAGATATCAGCAGTGCAACTGCCATTCGTCTTGCTTTAAAAGAGCACAAAGATATCTCAAATCAAGTACCAAAAGAAACGTTAACTTATCTTACGGATCTTCACTTGGAAGATGATTACTTTCCCTTTTTAAAATACAAAATTCTAACCGAAGAAAATCTATCGCAGTATCAAGGGGTCGACGAAGGAATCGATCATCTTTTAAAGAAAGAAATTCAATCTGCAGTCAATACCGATGACTTGATCAATCGTATCAAATCCAAACGATATACCTATAATAAACTTAGACGAATGTTAAATCATATCCTCTGTTCTTTTACCAAAGAGGAAGCCAAGGAAATGAAAGAGATCGAATATCTTCGTATCTTAGGTTTTACAAAAAAAGGGAGATCTTATTTAAATCACATCAAAAAGGAATTAAATTTACCACTTGTTACAGTCTATTCAAGACAAAAAAGCAAACAACTAGCACTGGAGCTGAAAACAACTTATGTCTATGCTTCTATCTTAGAAGAAACAAAAAAGAATGCGCTCATTAAGGAGGAATATTCCAACCATCCTTAAGCATTCTTTTTTTAATCTTCTTTTAGATTATAATAAACATCTTGGACATCGTCCAAATCTTCCAACTGTTCAACCAAAGCATGAACTTTTTCTTGTCCTTCTTCGTCTAATTCTACATAGTTATTTGGAACAAAAGTCACTTCACTGGTTAAAAATTCGGTAACTCCAAGCGTTTCTAAAGCTTCCTTCACTTTGATAAAATCCTCTGGTGTCGAAGTGATTTCATAACTATCCTCTAATACTTCAAAGTCGGTTGCTCCAGCATCAAGAGAAGCCATCATCACATCATCTTCCGAAAGTGTCTTAGGAATCACAATGACACCCTTTCGCTCAAACATGTAACTGACCGATCCGTCGGTTCCTAAGTTTCCTCCTCGCTTGGTGAAAGAAGAACGAACGTCACTTGCGGTACGATTTCGATTATCGGTAAGACAATCTACCATAAAAGCAACTCCTCCATGACCATATCCTTCGTAACGAATCGATTCAAAATTATCTCCATCCGCAGCACCTTTGGCTTTATCAATGGCCTTTTGGATGTTATCCTTTGGCATATTGGCACCCTTCGCCTTTTCTACTACCATTCGTAACGTTGGATTACTATCTGGGTCAGGCGTCCCTTGTTTTGCTGCCACATAAAGTTCTTTGGCTAACTTTTGAAATACCTTTCCACGAGCAGCATCCAATTCTCCTTTTTTACGATGAATGGTTGCCCACTTTGAATGTCCTGACATACTAGTTCCTCCTCTTACATTTTATTTCACTAAAATTATCATATCACAAAAGAAAAGAACTTCCTAGTTCTTATTCTTTTCTTTGCTAATCCACACTTTATTTTTTCTTTACAAGTGTCTTTGGAGTAAAAAGATCGGTTTCTTTTTTCCAACGATCATAAGAATCATCCAATGTTTTTAAGTAAGGTTGTTCATGGAACAAACGAATCGATCCATAATCTAACATCTCACTAGCCTTTCTAGCAAAAGCAAATGAACATAATTTTTCACGAGTTTTCTCTACTTCTTGAGATGCCTTTGTCACTGCCACTTCATATGGTTTTAAGGATGTTTCCTTTTCCCATCTGATATCTTCTTCAATGGCTTCCTGATAGATCTCACATTTGTCCAAGGTCATTTCTCCTTTTAGATTTTTTACTGTAATTCCTCTTCTAGAAGCGATTTT
>CARZYU010000014.1:5217-5646 GCA_949113215.1 uncultured Bacilli bacterium
CGCAGTTTAATCGTATCTTCGAATAAGACCGACTCAACTATTCCTATTGCTCCACATCCCAAAGCAATTACTTTAATGACACTAAACAATAATGAACTCGGAAATTCAAAAATGGAAAAACAAGCAATCATAAATATGATCATACTTATTATCATCTGAGCCTCTACTTCGTTTGAAACACTCTCTAATTCTTTTTCATCCAAAGTTTTTGTTCCTTGATAGAAATCTGGTCCTATATTTCTTAATACCTTGCAATAGTTCTTCTGTGCTTGTTGCAATTCTTCTATAGTAGTAACAATTTCTCCTTTTTTCATATCATTATCCCCCTTTTAATAAAGACAACTCGTCTTCGTCATTGTTTTCTCTGGTACGAGCAAATCACATACCGGAAAGATAAGTTCTACTGTTCTTCTAAATAAATCCTCTTCT
>CARZYU010000014.1:5656-12949 GCA_949113215.1 uncultured Bacilli bacterium
GGTACAAGAGGAATGGTAACTCTTTCCGCATACAATACATCTAAATGATTTTCTACATTCGCTTTCAAACGATCCACTCTAAGAGTAAGATCCTTTTCCTCTTCTTCTAAATCAAGCCCTGTTCTTTTCGCAAGAGAAGTTAAAGCATGAAGCATTTTCTTATCTTGTTTCTTATCTTGTTTAAAACGAAGTCCTCCTTCATCTAAAACAACTTGTTCATGACTTTCTTGATAACAATCTAAAATATCTTGGTAATCTCTTTTGATTGGTCCAAAATCAGGATCAAAAGAAATTCTCTCTTCTAAACTATGTTTCTTTTTCTCATAATTTTCTTTGGCTTCTTGATAATTTTTACAATTTCTTGCTAATACATTTAAAATTTCTTTTTCTGCCACCATTCTATTCCATCCCTTTCAAGTGGCCTTTATTTTAACATAAAAATGAAAAAAAGTCAACTAAATGACTTCTTCCCCACGATGGATCGTTCGCTCGATCACTTCTTTTACATTTTTCTCATTGAATGGCTTTGCTAATACATCGACCACATCGTACTGTCTTACAATATCGATGACCTCTTTGGTATAAGCGCCTGTAATGATGGAAACAGGAACTTTCTCGAATAGGTTATTGTTTTTAAAATATTCTAAGACTCCAAATCCATTGACATTAGGCATGAAGATATCCAAAAGCATTGCTTTGATTTTACCTGGATCTTCTTTGATAATATTCAACGCTTGTTCTCCATCACTTGCTGCTACTACTTCATATTCGTTCGCAAAAATCTTCTCTACAAAACTGATGATAACAGCAGAATCATCGACAACTAAAATCTTTTTGTCTTTCGAAGTCACTGATTTTGGTGCTTCTACGATAGGAGTTGTTTCTCCTGTTTCTAAGTACTCATTGGCAATGGCTACTGCTTTATTTACTTCCATCATCAGATTATCAAAATCTTGATAAATAAAGTCACTATTCGAAGCCTTACTCTCCATTTCATGTTGATAAGCCTTTTCTCCAAGAACCATAAAGCCAAAGTATCGAGCATCACTCTTTAACGAATGAACAACAATGGCATAATTCGCCATATCTGCCACTTCTTTATAATTCTTCAGTTGTGGAACTTTTTCTTTTACCCCATTTAGAAATTCAGGAAGTGTCTGATTGTATGTTTCCATATCCCCAAACAATTCTAAACTCTTATCGACATCAACGCCATTTTGTTTTAAAAACTCTACTGTTTTCATCCTATCACCTATTTTCATTATATCATAAGAAACGACTATTTTTTTAAATAATGTTCTAAGACTCTGTCTAATTCTGTTCGATCAATTGGCTTCGCTAAGTAATCATCAAAGCCCTCGCTTAAGTATTTCTCTCTCATTCCTGAAATGGCATTTGCTGTTAACGCTACGACAGGAGTTTGGAACGCAGGATCTTGTTTCAACTGTTTTAAAGTCTCTCCTCCACTCATCTTAGGCATCATATCATCCATTAAGATCAGATCGTAACAATTTCCTTGTTTCCATTTTTCTATACATTCAAAACCACTTGAAACGGTATCAACTTCTAGAGAATATTTCTTTAAAAGCATGCTGGCAACTTTTAGATTTAAAGCGTTGTCATCTACTACTAAAACTTTCTTTCCTGCAATATTTCCCACTTGTGGAATGACACCCGTTTTACTATCTTCTAAAATCACTCCCGCCATAATTTTTTGATCGATAGCAACCGTAAATTTAGACCCAAAGCCATAATCACTTTGAACCACAATACGACCGTTCATCAGTTCGACTAATTTCTTGGTAATGGCAAGACCAAGTCCTGTTCCCTCAATCGTAATATTCTCTTCCAAATCAAATCGTTCAAACTTCGTAAACAACTTATCGATCTTCTCTTTGGCAATTCCAATACCAGTATCTTCTACTGAAATAATCAACCGACAAATATCGTCTTTCTGCACAGAACTTACTTTTAGTTCAATATAGCCTTCTTTGGTGTATTTTGCTGCATTCGTCAGTAAATTTAAAATAATCTGTTTTAAACGAACATAGTCACCATAAAGTACAGGAGGAATGGTCGGATCCATACTCGTTCTCAGTTCAATTGGTTTCTCTCCAATCCGTGACTTTGTCAAAATAACTAACTCATTAAATATTTTTTTAAAGCTATACTCTTTGTTGACAATTTCTAATTTATTGGCTTCAATCTTTGAAATATCAAGTATCCCATTGACAATTTCTAGTAAATTATCGGATGCTGCTAAAATATCTTTGACTTGTTCCTTCGCTTCATCGGAAAGACTCTCATTGTCTCCCAAAGACTGACTGAATCCTACGATCGCATTTAATGGTGTTCGAATTTCATGCGACATATTCGATAAGAAATCTGTTTTTGCTGCATTGGCCTTTTCGGCTTGCCCCTTTGCAATATTTAATTGCTCTATCATTTTAAGATCCGGATTTTCTATTGTAAAGTACATAACCAAAATAATAAAACCGAATAACCAATTTACCAGTAAAACTTCTGGAAAACACTTTTGAATGATTCCTATAATGACCATTAAGATGACAAATAGAATCACCGGATAATAGCGTTTATTAAGTAAGTTGCGAAGATTCTGTAATAAGAAAATAATCATCATCGCCATCAAAGCAAAACAACACATATATAAAAATTCACAACTTGGCCCATAAGAATACAAATCTTGATATAAATAGATCGGTAAACAACAAATTACGATTGCTACGATAATCCATAAGATTCGATAAACCAAATAAAGTATTTTATATTTTTTCCTATAATCAACGGAGCTTTCTTTGTGGGAAACAACAAATGCATACGTTCCGAAAAGAGCAATCCAAGAAAAAATACATACATTAAAACTTTTTAATATAATATGAAGAAGCAACTCATTTTCTAATTTAATTGCTAAGATAATAAGTAATTCTATCACAACGGATACAATACTGATAACAATTGATTTTTGAAAGATTCGATTTTCGGTATTATTGATTTTTTCTTTTCTAAAAAAGATAATAGCAATCACAATCGTGTATATCAAAGATGAAATAGAAAAATAAAGAGTACTATTCATATTACTCAACTCCCTATGATAAATTTATTATAACAAAAAAAAGACAATTAACTAAGCTTTTTTCGTTAATTGTTTTTTCTGTTGAACATCATCGTTTCCCATCTTTTCTAATTTTTTAAAGTCATATTTGTTATTTGGCGTATATGGCATTTCTTCAAGAATTCTGAAATAAGATGGAACCTCATTATCCTTTAATTCTTCTACGCATCTTTTATGTAATAAGGCGAATACTTCCTCATCAGATAACATTACCTCTGGTTTCAAAGTAACATATGCCATTGGAACTTGTTGTACTTTTTCATCCTCTACTGGAACGACAATACATTCTTTGACAATATTAACAGTCTGAATAGCCTTTTCGATTGTCATTGGAGATAGTTTAAATCCTTCGCGAATAATGGTTCTAGTAATTCTTCCTGAAAGATATAAGTAGCCATCTTCATCAACGTATCCTGCATCTCCCATATGTACCCACTCTTCATTTCCGTGTTTCTGTTTTACTCGTCTTGTTTCCTCTTCCCTATCAACATACTCTAAGAACATAGAATCCGATTTAATACAAACTTCTCCGATGGTATTGTAAGGAAGAGCTACTTGGTTTTCAATATCCCAAATCATAATGTCATCTTTATATTTTGGAATACCAACAGAACCAAATTTATTCGCACGTTGAGGATTAAATGTAGCCGCTCCTAATACTTCGTTATTTCCATATCCATTGATAGGCGCCACACCTAACGAACGTTCAATTGATATTAATTCCTCTTCGGTAATTTTGTCTCCACCCGTAATCATACACTCTGGGGCTCTTTTTACTTTCTTTAACTTAGCAGCTACCTCTTCAGGATGCTCTCCAAAATAACGTTCTTGAAATGGCGCTGCAAAACAAACGTCAAAATTTCCTAACATTTTGAAAACGGAATCTGGATCAAAGGTAGGAATAAATTCGATTTTCATTCCAAATGAGAGTGCTAAATACATAGAATCGATCAAACCATAAGCAACCCAAGGTGGTACAGGTGTTGTTAGAGTTTTTCCTTGATGAAGTGGAAGATCTGAAAAAGCAATCTTACGAACAAAAGATAAAACAGAATAGTCTGTATGAATAATAGATTTTGCCATTCCAGTTGTACCACTTGATTGAACGATCAAAGATGGTCTATCTTTGTTGAAGGATACTGGTGTTATCAAAGGATCATTTGCATGAAGCTTACATAGTTTTTTAAAATTCTCAAAGCGATCTTGATTTGATAGCTTTACTGTCTCTTCCTTAGCAGGAACTCCATTCTTTAAAACAAATTTTAATTTTTGTCCAACGGATAGACTATCACTTGCCGAAATCGTTAAAACTTTTTTCACATCTGTTTCCCTCAAGATAGAATCTATACTAGGAGATAACTTATCCCAAGCAACCATCAATTTGCAATTATTTTCACATAAATAGTGAATTAAGTTCTTTCCACTAGCTCTCACATCGATCCATTTTGAAGTCGCTCCTAGTAAATTAATTGCAGCTAAATTAATTGCAGCTGCAGGACCATTAATAATAGCAATGGGAACAGTGTCACCTTCTTTTACACCCAAACTTTTGAAAGTTTTAGCGGCCGCCTCTACTTGTTTTTGAAAATCTTTATATGTCCAATTGAACATTCCTAAATATCCTAAAGCATTAGAACCCATATTATCTCTATTCAAATCAAATAGTGATTGATACATAGTTTTATGAGGATCAATTTCACGAATAGGATGCTTTGCATAATACTTTTGATATGGTTTATCAAGAAAAGAAAAACCAGTCATTCCCTTTTCCCTATAATATCTTTCTTGTTCCTCTGTTAATTTACTTAATGGAATATTTAAATTTTTTATCATAACTTCCTCCTACATGTTAATCCTTAAATTCAAAATAGAAATCTAGGATTCTTACTTTATCGCCTTCTTGGCACCCCATCTCTCTTAATTTATCATCAATTCCCATTTTACGCAATTTCTTAGCAAAGCGAAGAGCTCCTTCTTCTTGGGAAAACTTTGTCATTTTAAATAATTTTTCGATTTTCTCACCACGAATCACCCAATCATTATCTTCTCGTTCAATGATATAAGGTTGCTCCTTTTGAAATTTGTAGAGTACATGACTTTCAAATTGTTCTTCTTCGAACAGTGGAGTATCAGGGATTTCTGCTAATACTTTCGCAAGAGCATCGATGACCGGTTGTAATCCTTGATTGGTAGCAGCGCTCACTTCAAAGATCGGATCTGTCACTTTTTTCTTAAATGCTTCTAAGTGTTCTTTCGATCCTTCTATATCCATTTTATTGGCAACGATCAATTGTGGCTTCTTAAGAAGTTTTTCGCTGAATGATGCTAACTCTTTGTTGATCAAGACATAATCTTCATAAGGATCTCTTCCTTCACTACCACTCATATCAAGAACATGAAGGATCACTTTCGTTCGTTCGATGTGTTTTAAGAACCTATCTCCTAATCCTTCTCCTTTGCTCGCTCCCTCGATGAGTCCTGGAAGATCGGCCATGACAAAGCTACTTCCATTGGTTGCTTTTACAACACCAAGATTAGGACTTAATGTGGTAAAATGATAGGCGGCAATTTTTGGCTTTGCTCTACTTACCATCGAAATAATGGTACTTTTTCCAACACTTGGAAGTCCCACTAATCCCACATCAGCTAACATCTTTAATTCGATCTTTAATTCTTTTTCTTCTCCAGGTTCTCCATTTTCCGAAAATTCGGGAGCCGTATTGGAATGCGTCTTAAAGAAAGCATTTCCTCTTCCTCCTCTTCCACCTTTGGCAACGACAACCGAGTCGTTCTTTCCTTTCAAATCTCCCAAAATGAAGTTGGTATCCAAATCAGTAATGACCGTTCCTTGTGGTACTTTTACGATAACGGCTTCGCTGGAAGCACCATGTTGATTCTTCCCTCTACCATTTTCTCCTTTTTTTCCTTTGATCTGTTTTTGATAACGTAAATCAAGTAAGGTGTGTAGTCCCTCATCGACTTCAAAAATGATATCCGATCCATTTCCACCATTCCCACCATTGGGTCCCCCTAGAGGAACATACTTTTCTCTGCGAAACGAAGTACAGCCATCTCCCCCACTTCCAGCAATGACTTTTAACGTTACTTCATCGACAAACATCTTCATCACCTTCTTCTCTTTTTATTTTACCCCAGTTTAAAAGGATTGTCATGGGTTTTCGAAAGATTGTCATGTATTATACTATTCTTGATACCATTTCTCAATCATTCCACTAAAAATACAACTCAAATTCCTTGAATTGTATTCTATTTTCTTTTTTCGGCTATTTTTTGATTAGTTTTGTACCTTCGATCAATTCCTGAAAGCCAAAATTAGAATCAAACTTTCCTTTCTGGTATAACTCAAGTATTTCCTCTTTGGAAACCCACATGGCATCGTTTACCTCTTCTTCTTGTATCTTTACCTCTTCTAAGGACACATTACTTTCGAACAACCAAACATCTAAGATATCAGGACAATCCGGATAATAACGTAAGGTACTTCCTAAAAAGGTTCCTGTTTTAGGATCCACATCAATTCCCAGCTCTTCTTTCACTTCACGAAGTGCTGCTTCCATCGAAGATTCCCCTAAGAGAGCAGATCCTCCTGTTGTTTCCCATAAAAGAGGATTGGTTTTATTTGCTGCTCTTTGCGTAATTAAAAATTCATCCTTATCGTTTTTGATCCAAGCATTCACCACAAGATGGTATTCATCGTCGTTCAGTTTATCCCCTCTTTTAATAACTTTCGAAAGTTTCGTTCGATTTTTATCATAAAGATCCCAATATTCTACCATTTCTTTTCTCCTTTCTTATCACACAAAAAATACAACCCAAATCTCGGGTTGTACTTGTTTATTCTGCTACTGGATAGACAGAAGCTTGCTTCTTATCTCTTCCAAGACGTTCAAATTTTACAATTCCATCTACTGTGGTATAAAGAGTATCATCGTTTCCACGACGTACGTTAGTTCCTGGGAAAATTTTCGTACCTCTTTGACGATAGATGATACTTCCAGCTTGAACGAATTCTCCATCGCTCGCTTTCGCACCTAATCTACGTCCAGCAGAATCACGTCCGTTGGAAGTCGATCCTTGTCCTTTATGGTGAGCGAATAATTGAATATTTAATGTAAGTAATTTCACCAAAATCTCCTCCT
>CARZYU010000014.1:13095-14286 GCA_949113215.1 uncultured Bacilli bacterium
CTTAATGGTAATATCCATTCCCTGTTTACTAACTAAATAGCTGATACTTTCTTGCTCTAGTGAAAGGATTCCATTCACTGAAGTTGTTACAATACTACTAACAGCACTACAGACGATGTCTTTTCCATAATCATCGTACATCGCATGGCCTAAAATGCGGACTTTACGAAAAAGAGCACCTTCTTTTCGAATTTCAATTTGAATCATAAAAGATTACCCATTGATCTTCGTATAAGGTTGTCTATGACCTTGTTTCAAACGGTTTGACTTATTTGACTTTTGCTTATACTTATAAACAACAATCTTCTTGTTCTTTCCGTTTTTTACAACAGTTCCTTCCACACTTGCACCAGCTACGTAAGGATTTCCTACTTTGCTATCGATCATTAAAACTTCGTCGATTACAACTTTGTCACCAGCACTTGCATTGATCTTCTCTGCGTAAATAGTACTTCCTTCGCTAACCAAGTACTGTTTCCCACCTAATTTGATAACTGCATTCATCTTTTTTACCTCCTTTTTTGATACTTAAGACTCGCTCTTAAGGTAGACTGTAAGTCTTTTTACCTTTTCAATGCGGTTTGAGCATGAGGCTACAAACAGGTTAAGTTTATCATAAAACCAACCATTCGTCAAACTATTTTATGATATTTTCCTAGAACTTATCAAAAAAGATCACTCCTTTAGATGTGATCTCTCTCCTCGTAATCTTCACTTTTATCGAAATAGCGTTCCTCCCAGACATGACGATAGACAATTAAAACAAATTTAACACAGGCATAGATCAGAAAAAGAAGAGGAACAAAAGGAAAGACGTGGAGCATTCCTAAAAAGAATTCATAGTTTCCTTCTAACCCGAGAAGTGTAATTTTTTCAATAAACGCGACACTGAACCCTAAGGCTAATGCTTCTAAAATAGCCCCAAAAATCACTCCAATGACGGCACTCCAGAAATTTGATCGATATTGCTTTTGTCGGTCTGTTTCATTCTTTCCAACACGTGAACGAACAAACATCACGATACCGAAAAGACAAAGTACGAGAAACAATGGTACCAGAACATATAAAATAACTTCTTTATAAACCGTTTCTACTAACATGCGACTTCCCCTCTTCACCTATTCTTACTGTATCATACCATATCCTGCTATTGTTTTCAATCCATTTCCTCTACCCTGACTCCTAGTAATG
>CARZYU010000014.1:14308-15279 GCA_949113215.1 uncultured Bacilli bacterium
TAGCTAATTCTATCGCCTGATAAGGAGTAATAATCATTCCCCTCATAGAGGAAACATCCAGGCGAATTCCTTCGATTTCAGAATCCCGAAAATCCATTCCTGATAAATTCGTTTTCAAAAATTCACATCTTGTAAAAATACATTTGGAAAATTCTAATGCATTCCAATCAAGATAATGAAAACTTGCTTCGGTTAAGTTACAGTCCACAAATTCCATTGTTCGAATCTGACTATCGGAAAAACTGCTATAACTTAAATTACAGTCCGTAAAAGCAATATCTTGAAACGAAGCATTGCTAAAGTTGGTTCCTACCAATTTACAAGAATGAAATTCAACTCGATGAAAAGTTCTTTTTGAAAAATCTAAATTCGATAAGTCACAATGATCGAAAACCACATCCAAAAAATCAATTCGATCGTAGACGTGATTCAAAAAATCCACATGATCAAAATAACAAGAACGAAATTCATTCAAAGAAAAGGAAGCAGAAGATGCAAAACTTAAGATCCTTCGGTTTTCGATACTTTCCTCTTCCCTGGGAGACAAGTTTTCTTGTACTTCTAATTCTTGTGCTAACCTTGGCTTTATTCGTTTCAAAGTTCTTCTCCCATTTCTTTCTTATTTTCTTTCTTGGCTATTTTCTTTACCATTTTTCGATAGATTGGTACTAGCTTTGTAAAAACAAAATACATCCATTTGTTGGTGACGTAATCAAACTCTCCAATGAATTCACAATAATTTCCACCAAACTTCTTTTTAAAATCATGAAGACCATACAGAGGATTTTCTTCTCTCAAATCTCCAATCGTACCAAACTGATCATATAGTTTTAAACCTTTCTTTTTACATGTCTCTAAGTGAGCCTGATACGTTTTATAGTTCGCCCCTGTCTCTGTTAAAATATTATGATTCCCCGCATAAAGTACCCAGGCTTTATCTCCATATTCGATAACAAAGTGTCCATTGAGAA
>CARZYU010000014.1:15289-17171 GCA_949113215.1 uncultured Bacilli bacterium
GAAGAATATGAGATCCATACTGATCTTTGTCTTTCTGATACTTTTCTAGATCCTTCTTTACTTTTTCTAATTGTCGTTCCAACTCTTTGATTTTATTTTTTTGGCTTTTGCTAAGTTCCACTAATTTACTTAATTCTGCTAACTGGCTTCCTAGTTCTGCTTCTTTGATCTTTTCCTTGGTAATGATTTTGTCGAGATCAACTCTCCCTAAGAAGATTGTACAATGATTTTCTTCATTCCAAAGATTGAACAAGGTTTCGTAATAAGAAAGATCATGGGAAACAAAATCCTTACGATTCTCTGTCAACTTCATCAAACGATAAAAATCCTTCACTTCATCTTTTGTTGCCATGGATACTTCCACTTCATATTCCTCTGCTTTTTTAATCCGTTGCCAAACGCTCTTATGAAAACGTCCTTCTAACGTATCCAAATCTTCCTCTAAATTGATGCGGAACGTATAACGAGGTTCGGAAGTTTCAAAGTTTTTGGTAAATCCTAAATGACGATATCCTATTTTTTGAAATGATTTTAAAATCTGTTCTCCAGAATAAGGTAGAGTCATTTCCTCTCCTACACTATTCTCCTCTTTTAAAATAATATCTGGATCCACTTTCAAAAAAATCCCCTTTTTGGTTTTGACATAAGAAACTAGTTCCTTCGTAAAACAAGAAAGAAGCGACTCATCGGTTAGATCCATCACAAAACCTCTTGGAGCATAAAAGTAAGAATATCCAAGTGGAAGTTTTTTTTCTAACAGTAAAGCACAAGCACAAAGATTTCCACTTTCATCACGCAGACCAACATAATGAGGTTCCAAATGCTTCTCTCGCTTTGCAAATTGTCCCCAAGCATAGCTTTGTAAAAAATGGGATTTATAAGGATGATATTTCACAAATGTTTCGTATTCTTCTTTTTCGATCTTTTCTTCCCATGTCATATCTTTTCACCTTCCCTTTTATTATATCCAGAATCAAGTCAAATGAAAAGGAGAAAAACATTAGCTTGCTTCCTTCACTAAGATAGAAATAGGAAACATCTCTTCCAAGGTATCTACCTACCCTTGTTAGAGAACAGTTTTGATACTAAAAAGGCATTCCGTCTCACAAGCCAGAATGCCTTTTTTTTATGATTCGAACGATCCATCATTCTCATTCGATATAATATGATTGTGTAGAAGGAACAATATTTGATTCAACACTTATCGCTTTTTTAGAATCTTTTCTAAACTTTCTCCTGATTGAATCCTTTGTTCTAATATATATTCCTCTATATGAACTTGTGGATATTCTGAATGCATTGCAAGAAGAGAACGATATGCTTTCATGAAGGGAACATTAAACAGGCCATAAGCTGATCCACTATTTCTAATTCTAACCGAAGATGCATTATTATATAATAGAAATTCTTCCAATGAATCAAGTTCATTTTGGGTAATATCAGGCCGATCAAATGTAATAAGATACGAATTAGGATATTTTGCTATTCTGAAATAAGGTGCAATGTCATGAGGAAATTCATCACTTTTCCATACAATTTCATTATTTATAATCAGTCCTGTTTCTGCTGCAATACGTAAGTTATCTTTCCTTGTATTTTCTTTCCATTCTTCTCTTCTTCTTTTTTCTTCTTCATCCAAATCATATGATAGACAGTCATCAAAAGTAATCCCATTCATCACATCATGATATAAATGATCAAAAATTTGATATACTGCATAATTGTCTTTTCCGATTAAAAAAGTTGGATCCTCCCCAAAGTTCTTCAATTCAAAATACAAATCAAGATTACCGCAGAAGTTCATGGAAAACTCCTTTTTACCATTTCTTTGAAAAGTGATGCGAGAAACACCATCATTTCTTCTTTCATCAATCCATATTGC
>CARZYU010000014.1:17225-19360 GCA_949113215.1 uncultured Bacilli bacterium
AGATTTATCTTGATTCCTTATGATACAAAAAATAGGAACATTTATAGCTATTTTATGGAATCAAGTTCTTACCAAGAATTATAGCACAAAATTCACAATCTATACTATTCACTTTTAAAAAACAAGTTTTCACTTATCAAAAAACCGATGGATAGTATTTTTATAATCTTCATAATTACCGATATACTCAACTAATTTTTTATCTTCAATCGCCACAATTTTATTGGCAATTTTGTTAATAAAATAACGGTCATGCGATACAAAAAGGATCGTTCCCTCATATTCCTTTAACGTATCTTCAAGTATTTCTCTTGTAGCGATATCAATATGATTGGTAGGTTCATCTAATATGAGAAAATTAATATCCTTCTGCATTAGGCAAAACAATTTAAGGCGTACCTTTTCTCCTCCAGATAATTGTTCTACTTTCTTCTCAATCATATTTTGTGGGAACATAAATTGAAATAATGCACTTCGTAAGTGGGCCTCCTCCCCATGAAAGTTTTCTCTGGCAATTTCATAGACTGTTTTACCACTTTCAAAAGTAATTTCTTGAGGAATATAACCTATGTTTATGTTTGTTCCTAATTTAATACTATCTGAGCCTTTTAATATTTCTTTGACTAAGCTACTTTTACCACTACCGTTTTTCCCGAATAAACAGATACGTTCTTTGTATTTTATCGTTAGATTAGCGTTTTCAAAAAGGATTTTACGATCAAAGTGAAGATTGAAACGTTTTATCACTAGTACATCTTTTCCTGAGCGCTTGCCTGTATGAAATTCTAAAGGGATAGATGTTTTTTCTTTTGGTTTCTTTATTTGTTCCATTTTTTCTAATCTTTTTTCAATTGCTTTGGCTCTTTTATAAAATCTTTCATCACTACCTAAATTACCAAATTCTCGTAACTTTTTAATACTTTCTTTCATGGCTTTGATTTGTTTTTGCTGATCTTTATAATCTTTGAACTCAAGCATAACTCTTTTCTCACTTTCTTCTACAAAGTAAGAATAGTTTCCGTGATATACATCTAACGTTCCAGAATCAAGTAGAACAATTTTATTTGCTATTTTTTCTAAGAAATAACGGTCATGCGAAACCAAGAGGATGGTTCCTTTATAGTTTTTTAAAAATTCTTCTAACCACTCTAACGTCTCAATATCCAAATAATTCGTTGGTTCATCCAAAAGTAAGATATCTGGATGATTGATCATTAAGGCAGCAAAAGAGACAATTCTTTTTTCCCCACCAGATAAAGTAGCATAATCTCGATCCAATAAGTGCCCTATTTGAAAACCATTCACGATTTTACCAATTTTCTCATTGATTTCATAACCACCTAAATTTAGGAATTGTTCTTGTAAATTCGTATATTTCAGGATTAATTTTTCTAATTCACTTTCTCCGGCCTTAGCCATCTTCTCCTCGTATTTTTTCAATCTATTTTCTATATCTGTTATATAACTTAGGCTTTGATATAGGATGTCTTTTACTTTATCCTTTTCATTTTCAATGGTTGCCATTTGATTCAAGTAACCAATTGACGCACCTTTCCTGATTGCAATGGTTCCCGAAGTAGGATTCTCTATTCCCATAATTAATTTTAAAATCGTTGTCTTTCCCGAACCATTACTTCCAATTAAGGAGACAATCTCTCCCTTTGCAATATCAAGCGATATTTCTTTTAAAATATCTCCAAATCCATAATTTACTGTTATTTTATTTAAACTAATATCTATCATAGTAATCTTCCTTTCATTTTACACAAAAAAACCATACGGCAGCATCCGTATGGCGGATGCAGGCATGACAAAAACTCACACCTGCTTACTATTTTCGATTTTAGTCTATGCAGGTGTGATTACTAATGTAAACATGATAACGTGATCGATACGATACATAGTAATCTCTCCTTTTCTGACTAAATTATATCATCCTTTTATCTTTATTACAAACTTTTTAAAAAAATTCAACTTGTTCGCTTGTTTTCGTTTTACCATCTCTGTATAATTCTTATCAGGAAATACTAAACTGTTGAGTACTTGCCTCCCACTTACTAGGAAGGAGGCTTGATATTATGAAGAAAAAAGATTTGTTAATCTCATTTTTAATCGTAATTATCATTTTATTAATA
>CARZYU010000015.1:0-2131 GCA_949113215.1 uncultured Bacilli bacterium
ACTACTATCATGATGATAAGAAGAAATAAAATGATAGTAATGTGTCGAAGAACCTTGATTACAAAGTTTCTCTTCTTCATCATTATCAAACCTCCTCTCGTTAAGAGATTTGGTAGACACTCAACTACTGATATTCCCTATATCAATTATAACAAACGTTTGTTTTGGTAAACAATAAGTTTTAAGAAAAATATATCATAAATCGAAGTTTAGGTTGTACCTTTCCGTTAAGAAAGTAGGAGTCTTAGATGAAACGAAAAATGAAATTAAAAAAAAGAAGTGTTTTTCTATTTTGCCTTTTGATTGTTGGAATAGCTTTCATTGTTTTTCATTCCTTACCGAAAGAACAAAAATCGGTTCCAAAAGAAAAAATTGATTATGTGAAGTCTATTTTAGAAAATAAAAGTGACCTTGATGTGAACTTTTTGAAGTGGTTGGATAAGAAAGATGATAAGGCACTCATGAGGATTCTTTCTATGTTAGAAGAAGAAAAGGAACCAGCGAATCTTTGGCATGAAGCAACAGGATACTCCTATCAGGTGTTGTGGGATTTGTACCAAGATCGTTATAAAGATCTAAACAATGTGACTTTAGTGGAAGGTAAGAAAAAGGAAGTTACGGTTGGTTTTGTGGGAGATGTTTCTCTTGCAGATAATTGGTTTATCATGCCAAAATATTGGGAACGAAAAAAGAATATTCAAGGAATATTATCGGATGGGATTTTAAAGTATATGAAAGAAGCCGATTGGATGATAGCCAATAGTGAGTTTGCTTTTAGTAATCGTGGAAATCCTCTTCCTAATAAATTGTATACGTTTCGAGCTTCTCCTAACAATGTAAGTGTTTATAATGAGATGGGTGTAGATATGGTGACACTTGCTAACAATCATGTCTACGATTATGGACGTGACGCTTTCCTTGATACCTTGACAACGTTTCAAAATGCTAATCTTCCTTACATTGGAGCAGGAGTCAATTTGGAAGAGGCAATGAAAGCTTATTATTTCGTGATCAATGGCTATAAAATATCCTTTTTAAATGCAACGAGAGCCGAAAAATACATCATGACTCCAGAGGCAACCGAAGACTCGGAAGGTGTCTTTCGCTGTTACGATACGACGAAGTTAGTAGAGAGAATCAAAGAAGAAAAAACGAAAAGTGATTACGTCGTTTTGATTGTTCACTGGGGAACAGAAGATACTCATCAGCTACAAGAAGTACAAAAAGAAACAGGACACCTCTATATTGATAGTGGAGCAGACTTAGTGGTTGGACATCATGCTCATGTGTTACAAGGTGTTGAATTCTATCAGGGAAAGTTGATTGCTTATAACTTAGGGAATTTTCTATTCAATGATTTGAGTATTGAAACAGGAATTTTAACTTGGAAATTAGATGAAGAAGGAAAGAGTCAATTTTATTTTTTACCGGCCTTGCAAGAGGATTGTTTTACGAAAGAGATTACAGGGGAAGAAAAGAAAAATCTTTTAAAGAAGATGACAGAGTGGAGTATAAATGCAGAATTCCTAGAAGATGGACGTATTGTAGAACGACCATAAGAAAACACCATGAATGTTCATATGGTGTTTTTAAATGAACCCAATGAGCGTTGGTTTTAAAAAATCAAATAAGGGAAGATTTCTTGCTACAGCAAATAGAAGAAAGACGACTAAGAGAGCATACCAAAAACTTTTTGGAATTCTTTTAACGATATAGTTGGAACGATCATGAATCCATTTGTTTATCGTATCCATTCCTAGTATAAGGAAGAATGGAAGAAGACAAAATAACAAAGGATTGTAACGAAATGCCTGATAAAACTTTCCATGAAAAAGAGCAATGAGCATTCGACTGATTCCACACGATGGACAATAGAATCCCGTCAAATGTAAAATAGGACAAGGTACTTTCCATTTCAGGAAAAGAGCGATCCCTAATAATAGGAAAAGAACCAAAGTTAAACTAATCATGAATCGTAATTTATTTAATTTCATGATATTATCATATCATACTTTGTAAAAAGGAGAGAACTATTATGAAGAAACCATTTTGTTTAGAAAATTATTTAAAAGAATACGATAATGTTTCCTTTGCTGAAGTTCCATGTAACGAAGTGGATAATTTGATCCTA
>CARZYU010000015.1:2141-11888 GCA_949113215.1 uncultured Bacilli bacterium
TTCTTACATCGATTTTCAGGGTATGATTCCTTCCACTGGTAGTATCTCTTTACGAAAAGCTTGGGAAATGTTTTTCCAAAAGCATCCGGATTCTTTTATCAAAAAACAAGTAAAGGCCGTAAGAAATGCCATCTCTCTTTTTCACTCTTTAGGAGAGTGTCATCGTTTTATGGATGCAAAACTCTATCATTATTGTTATGAAGCAGATGAAATGTCTCAATTTGGTGCTCTTACCATTCGCCTTAATGATGGAAGTATCTATGTATCGTTTGAAGGAACGGATGGTTTCATCAGTGGTTGGGAAGAGGACTTTCAACTTTCGTACCAATTTCCTGTACCGGCTCATAAAAAAGCAATCTCTTATTTAAAGCACACCATCAAACTTACGGATCGCGTTGTTTTGGTCGGAGGCCATTCTAAGGGTGGAAATTTAGCAATGGTAGCTTCGATGTATATGCCTTGGTATCACAGAAGAAAAATAAAACATGTTTACAACAACGATGGTCCAGGTCTTAGAGAACGAGAATTTCATTCCAAACAATACCAACGTATGAGAAAGAAACTGACGATGATCGTTCCAATGGATAGCTTGGTAGGAATGATTCTAGAACATCCAGATGATTTCATTGTGGTTAAGACAAGTATTCGAGGAATCCTTTCTCATGATGGAACTTGTTGGTGTGTTTCAAAGGGTTCTTTTCTAAGGGAAAAGCAAAGCAAACGCAGCAAGCAAAATGAACGAAGATTTGCTTCTTGGCTTTCGAAGATGGATGATGAAAAAAGAAAGGAATTTTCCACCTCTTTATTTGATCTTTTTCATCAAAGTGGAATTACGGATATCAATGATCTTCGCTTGTCAAAACTAAACAATATTTTAAAACTGGTGACTGAAATCAAACATATGGAGAAAGATACTCGAAAGAGTATCGTTGAAACAATCAAATTGTTGATCGATGAGGTAGAGTGAAACTGCCTCTTTTTGGTGACGAAACTGTAAGAGTAGGAAGGAAAAAATCATGGTATAATAACCTAAAGAAAGGAAAGAAGGAAACATGTTTAAAATCTTGATTGTAGAAGATGATATCGAACTGAGAGAAGAGCTTTCTATCTTTCTTACCAAGAATGGTTACGAAAGCTACTGTTTGGAGGACTTTCAGGATCCTCTTTCCAAAATGGAACAAAGGAAACCTGATTTGATTCTTTTGGATATCAATCTACCTAATTGTAATGGAGAATTCTTATTGAAAGAAATGCGAAAGCAAAGCAATGTTCCAGTTATCATGCTTACGAGTCGCAATACGGAAGTTGATGAGGTGCTAAGTATGACATATGGAGCAGACGATTACATTACGAAGCCATACAATCCAACCCTTCTTTTGCTCCGGATTGAGGCTGTTTTAAAACGATATCATCATGTCAGTCATATCTTAACTTATCAGGATGTAACCATCAATGTCGAAAAAGGAACTGTTTTAAGGGAAAAACAAGAGTTGATTCTTTCCAAAAATGAGATGCGTATCTTAGTGTATTTGGTAAACCATCAGGGAGCGATCGTAACGAGAGACGAACTGATGAATCATCTGTGGGATAATATGGAGTTTGTCGACGATAATACGCTTACTGTAAACATCAATCGCCTACGAGGTAAACTAAGTGAAATCGGGTTATATCATGTCATTGAAACGAGAAGGGGACTAGGGTATATTTTATTATGAAATTTAATTTTATTTCTTATCTAAAAGACCGATTGATTTCCATTCTTCTTTTCTTCTTTCTCTTTCTAAGTGTTTTCTTTACTCTAAGTGCCTTTCATGTCGGAGAAGAACTCCTTCTTTCCATTATGGTTTTGTTTTTTCTTTTTGGTAGTGTTCTTCTTTCGTATGACTATATTCGCAGAAGAACGTTTTGGAAGCATTTCCTCTTTTGTCTTGAACGGCTTGATGAAAAGTATTTGATTTCCGAAATTGTATCCAAACCCGAATTTTTAGAGGGAGAACTTTTCTTCGATGCCCTTTATGAAATTAATAAATCAATGAACGAGAAAATTCATGATTATAGGAAAAATGTGACAGACTTTAAAGAGTACATTGAGCTTTGGATTCACGAAGTGAAAATTCCTATTGCCAGTAGTAAACTAATTGCCTATAACAATCGATCGAAAGAAATCAAAAAAATCGATGAGCAGATTTCTCGGATTGAAAATGAAGTAGAGCAGGTTCTCTATTATGTGCGAAGTGAAAATGCGGAAAAAGATTATCTCATTAAAGAGGTTTCTCTTCGTTCTGTCATCAACCAAGTGGTTGTAAAAAACAAAGAGGCGCTTCTTGCCAAAAAAGTAACCATCAAAATGGAAAATGTTGACCACACTGTTTTGACCGATGGAAAATGGTTTGAATACATTTTAAATCAAATTGTCAATAACAGTATGAAATATGCCAAAGAAAAAGATTCCTTTCTTCACTTTTCTTATCACGAAACCAAAGAGGAAGCGATTTTGGAAATCGAAGACAATGGAATTGGAATAGCCAAAACAGATTTGCCACGCGTGTTTGAAAAATCGTTTACGGGAAAGAATGGGCGAAAAGGAAAGAACTCAACGGGTATGGGACTTTATATTGTAAAAAATCTCTGTGATAAATTGGGTCACTCCATCGAATTAAAATCAGAAGAAGGAAAAGGAGTTAAAGTGATCCTTTCTTTTTCCAAAGAAGGCTATTATGATGTAGCAAAATCTCTTACAAAACTGTAAGTTAGAGTAAGAAAGATCGATGGTTTCTTCCCTTGCTTCCTACTATAATGAAATACGAAAGGAGATTTTCTATGAAAAAAATTCTAACGGTTTCGAATGTTACCAAATATTATGGAAATAAATCAAATTTAACGAGAGCGTTAAACGATATTTCTTTTGAAGTAGGAGAAGGAGAGTTTGTTGCCATCATGGGAGCATCGGGAAGTGGAAAAACCACACTCTTAAACTGTCTTTCGACCATCGATAAAGTGACGAGTGGTCACATTTTGGTGGAAGAAAACGATATTACGAGTTTGAAAGGAAATGATCTCAACCGCTTTCGAAGAGAAAATCTTGGATTTATTTTTCAAGATTTTAATCTATTGGATACGTTGACGGCCTATGAAAACATTGCTCTTTCTCTTTCCATTCAGCATATTGATCATAAATCAATTGAGGAACGGGTCAAAGAAATTGCCAAACGTTTAAACATCTTGGATATTTTAAATAAATACCCCTATCAAATGTCAGGAGGACAAAAACAACGAGTTGCAAGTGCTAGAGCAATTATCACGAATCCTTCGTTGATTTTAGCCGATGAACCAACGGGAGCACTGGACTCCAAAAGTAGTAAAATGCTCTTAGAATGTTTTGAAAAATTAAACGAAGAAATGAATGCAACGATTTTGATGGTAACGCACGATGCTTTTACCGCAAGTTATGCAAGTCGCGTTATCTTCATTAAAGATGGAAAAATTTTCAACGAACTTCATAGAGGAAATGATACAAGAAAAGAATTCTTTGATCAAATCATCGATGTTGTCACACTTCTTGGAGGTGACTTAAACGATGTTGTTTAAGTTATCGTTAAAAAATATGAAGAAGAGCATGAAAGACTATGCCATCTACTTCTTTACCTTAATTCTTGGAGTGGCAATCTTTTATGTCTTTAACTCTTTGGAAACGCAATCAGCAATGATGCGTCTTTCTTCCAGCAAACAAGATATCATGAAACTTCTCATCCAGTTGCTAGGAGGCTTCTCCGTTTTTGTTGCGATCGTTTTAGGCTTTTTAGTGATTTATGCCAATCGTTTCTTAATGAAACGGCGAAAAAAAGAATTTGGAATTTACATGACACTGGGAATGGGAAAAGCAACCATTTCCCGACTATTATTGATCGAAACCTTTATTATTGGCTTGATTTCTCTAGGTGTAGGGCTAGGTGTTGGAATTTTAGCATCTCAAGGAATGTCGATCTTAATTGCCAATATGTTCGAAGCGGATATGACACAGTTTCACTTTGTACTCTCTTTGTCTGCCCTTTGGAAAACAGTAATTTATTTTGGAGTCATGTATCTTTTGGTAATGATCTTTAATACGATTTCTATTTCCAAATGCAAGTTATTAAATTTCTTGAATGCCAAAAAACAAAATGAAAAAATAAAATTTTCCCATCCCGTTCTCTCCATCTTTTTATTTCTTCTTTCGAGTTTCTTATTGGGATACGCCTATTATAAAGTGGTTGCTGATAGTTACTTAATGGATGAAAAAGATATGCTTTTATACATCGCTATGGGAATTGTAGGAACGTATTTGTTTTTCCGATCTTTAACGGGATTTTTATTCCGCTTGGTAAAATCTTGTCGTAAGTTTTATTTAAAGGGTTTAAATACTTTTGTTTTTCGTCAAGTAAGTAGTCAGATTAATACAGCCGTGGTTTCGATGACGATTATCTGTCTTTTGCTTTTCTTGACCATTGGAGTCTTTTCCACCGCTGTATCGTTAAAGGATGCAACCAGCCGAGATTTAAAGCATTTGGTTCCAGCCGATATCCAGTTTCAACAACACTTCGAAAACTTACCTTATGGAACGATCAAAGAAGTGATGAAAGATAGAGGAGTCCCTTACGAAGAATACTTTCAAGAAAGTGTTTCCCTTTCGGAATATCGTTTGGGAATCACCATCGAAGATACCAGCTGGGAGGCTATTACTAAACTTTATCAAGAAGGAAGCCCTCTGAGATTAAAATCAGAAGAACAGTTTTTAAAACTATCCGAATATAATCAATTGGCAAAGCTTTATTCTCTCCCAACTTTCTCTTTAAAAGAAGACGAATACGTCTTGATTGCCAATTATGATAATATGAAAGCCATTCGCAATTTAGCGTTAAAAGAAAATGGAAATCTTTCGATCGATGGCAAAGTTTATCATCCAAAATACGATACTTGTCAAGATGGTTTCTTGATGATGTCTGCTACAGCAGAAAACACGGGAATTTATATTTTACCTGATCATGTATTGGAAGAAAAAGAACCAGTGAAGTATCACTTGGTAGCAAACTACAAAGGACAAAGTAAGGAACAGAAAGAAAAGTTAGAAGAAACGTTCTTAAACAAATTCAACCGGGAACCTTACTGTGTTACAGTAAATTATAAAGCAGATATTTATGAGTCTTCCATTGGAATTGGCGCTATCGTTACTTTTGTTGGACTCTATTTAGGAATTGTATTTTTGATTTCAAGTGCAGCCATTTTAGCATTAAAACAGTTATCGGAAAGTTCCGATAACAAAGAAAGATACCAAGTCCTTCGTAACTTAGGAACCGATGAAAAAATGATCAATCGAGGATTGTTTCAACAGATTGCAATTTATTTCTTGCTTCCACTTTCTTTAGCAATCATTCACTCCATTTTTGGAATTCAATTTGTTCATAAAGCCATTGCAGGCATTGGTAATATAAATATTCTCTCATCAATTATCATGACTGCGTGCTTTATGATTATCATTTATGGAGGATACTTCTTAATTACTTACTTAAGTAGTAAGAGGATTATCCGCGAGAATAGATGAGCGATGGAACGTTATCTTTTCACAAGATAACAGGAAGTCAACTCCTTAACGAGATTTCTCTTTCATGAGAAATCTTTTTGTATATAAGAAAAAGTATGATATAATCGATATAGAATAGGAGTGAATATTGTGGAAAAAGAAAAAATAGACCTGGGGGGGGGCAGTTTTAGAAAGTAAGAAGAAAAAGAGAAAAGTAGCGATCGTAAGTTTATCAATTGTACTGAGCCTCGTTCTTCTATTAGGTTTGTCTTATGCCTTTTTTACCCTTACGTTAAATGGAACGAAACAAAATAGTATTAGAGTAGGAAAACTATCTTTAAATTTAACGGAAGGAACGGTTATCCATTTAGAAAATGCTTTGCCAACTTCCATTGAAACAGCCTTACAGGAAACCCCTTATCATTTTACGGTAGAAAACAATGGAACTACCGAAGCAGAGTATACGCTTACTTTGAAAAATACGGGAACACTTACGGATCCGTATTCGTTTAATTATGCTTTAAAGAAAGATGGACAGATCATTACGGTCGAAAATCTTTTGTATGTTGGAGAAAATAATCCATTTTTCAAAGGAACGATTTCTCCAGGAGAAACAGCTACTTATGATTTGTATATTTGGTTGGATTACAATGAGGATGGTAGTAATATTACAGAGGGACAATACTACGAAGGAACCCTCTTACTAGAATCTTATCAACAAAAGGAAAGAAAACTATCCGATTATGTTTATCATGCCTGTGATGGAAAAGAGGATTGTCTAAGAGAAGTAGAAGGAACGACTTATTTTCAGACAAAATATTATTATAGTCATTCTTTTAATACCAAATATGTTTGGTATTCTGGAAACTTATGGTTCATTACAGGATACGATGAAAATGGAAATATGAAAGCAGTTAGTACCGAGAATGTCACTTATATTCCTTGGGGCACAACGGTAGATTATACGGGAAGTTATGTTGAACATTGGTTACAAAATAAATTTTTACCTACGTTAAATAATTATCAAAAGTTTTTAGTTACCGATTACACTTGGAATTATTCTACGGAAGTAGCAAGTAATACATTTGACGGTTTGATTGGAAACGATAAGTTGGTAACAGGACCAGTTGGCCTTTTGAATAAAAGAGATATCTTTTATAGCTCAGACGGTAATGATGCCTATACGGTAGGGGACGAAATCAATCAAGTGCTTCCTTACCGTTCGTATCTTGGAACGCCTACAAACAAAGGAAATCTTTGGGTAAGTGGAATGAGCTTTTGGGCATTGGGCTATTATGTCTTAGGAAGTACAAATTATTCGCCAGGAATTGCTCCTTCTGTTGTTTTCCGAAATGACGTTATTGTTCTTTCGGGAGATGGAACAGAAAAAGATCCGTATCGTTTAAAAGGAGATACTTATGGAAAAAACGGTGAACTTTTAAACAAGCGAAAAGGTGGAGAGTACGTAGCCTTTGGCGATGGGCTTAATTATATGTATCGTATGATGGGAGTAGAGAATGATTCTCCTAAAATTGTTTCAGCGTATCCGTTAACAAAAATTGAACTGACAAGCAGTTCTGAAGGCTATAAGACATTTCAATATTTTTCTAATCTAACGGAAGTTAAAAATAATCGTATGCCTTATGTGATAAATGGAGCAAATGCTTTAGGGTACGATGCGACTTCTACCAATTACCCAATCGCTTATTTTTTAAACCATGATTTTTTAAGCCCCCTGAATGGCTATCTTACGAGTGACAATCTTGCAATGATTGCAACAAACCAAACATGGTATACGGGTACGGTTACAGGAAGCGATAGTTATGAAAATGCGAAAGATCCCTCAAAACAAGTAACAGCAACTGTGGCTTTACCTTCTCTAGGGGATAGCTATTCGGCTATTGGAAAATTTGAATCAACCTTCATCAGTAATAGTAGCCGAAAAAATCTTTTGTTAACGAATAACGGTTCATCCCTTTATACTTATTCCCCCATTGGAACTAGTGGTGCTGCACAATTAACACCAACATTCTACTTAAAGAATAATGTTAAAATAAAAAGTGGAAGAGGAACGAGGTTGGATCCTTATATCTTAACGATGGAATAAAAAGAGCATAGCAAGGCTCTTTTTTGTATGTGCAGAAGAGTGTTTTTAAAAAAATGTTAAAAAGGTGTTGACAAAACGAAATGTTATTAATATAATGTTAATAACAAGTGAGAGAACTTGTAAAATTTTTAAACTTTGTTATTAACAAAAAGATAATAACAAAGAAGGAGGATTGTATGGAAATTATTTTAACAAAAGAGCACATGACGGAGTTGTTTACGAATTATTATCAACAGAAAGAAGGAAATTCTTTTGAGGTTCAATTTGGAGCATTTGAACTTAGTAACTATCAAGACGATTATGGATTAAGTGTTCAACTTAAGGGAACCATGAATTTTTTAGGAAGAGAAGTTTCCTTTAACAGGAGAGTTCCGAATGAAGAAATTAGAGAAGCTCTTTCGGATATGATAGACGATACTTGTTATAGAATGGTGGACTTTTCTGTTTACACCGTAGCACATAATTCAAGTGTTGAAGAATTCAAACTGTTGGTAGAACAAAAGGAAAAACAAAAAGTAAAGGGAGGAAGATAAGATGAAAAATTTAAAATTTTACGAAGGAATGTTAATTGTAGTTGATATGGTGAACGGCTTTGTGAAGGAAGGGGCTTTAGCGGATCCTTTGATTGGAAGAATTGTTCCAAGGCAGTTGACTTTGATCAAAGAGGCTCATGAAAAAGGACATTTAGTAGTTTTCGTCCAAGATACGCACATAGAAAACTCGAAAGAGCATCAACGTTTTGGAGGAGCTCTTCACTGTGTAGCTGGAACAGGGGAAGAGGACCTCATCGATGAGTTGAAAGCTTTGGATCATCAGGAAGATACCATTTGTATTCCAAAGAATTCCACTAGTTTTATGGAAGCTCCAAACTTTCGAAAGCTCATGGAGGAAGTTTCAAATGTAAAAGAAATTGATGTTGTGGGATGTTGTACGGATATCTGTGTCATGAATGGAACGATGGGGCTAGCTAATTATTTAGACGAATGGAATAAAGATGTGAAACTTAGAGTTCATACCGATGCTATTGCAACATTTCAGGAAGAGGGAAGACAAAAATATGTAGAAGCAGCAATGCTATTGATGGAACAACAAGGAATTCAATTAGTAAAAGGAAAGGAGAGATAACAATGGAAAATAAGACCATGATGACAGATTTTTATGAGCTTACAATGGCTCAGGTGTATTTTGATCAAGGAAAAAAGGAGGAAACAGCTTACTTTGATGTTTTCTTCCGTAGTAATCCATTTCAAGGAGGCTATTTAATAACAGGTGGATTAGATAATATTGTTCGTTATCTAGAGAATTTTCATTTTACAGAAGAAGATATCGATTATCTAAGAAATACGAAACAATTTAGCGAAGAATTTTTATCTTATCTTAAAGATTTGAAATTTACAGGAGATGTCTATGCTATGCCAGATGGAACTCCAGCATTTCCGAATGAACCAGTCATTACCATTAAGGCGAACATGATTGAAGCCCAAATCATTGAGACGGCTATTTTAGCTCATTTCAATCATGGTAGTTTAGTGACGACTGCTGCAAAGAGAATTACGAATGCGGCCAAAGGAATTCCGGTCATGGAATTTGGAGCCAGAAGGGCAAGAGGAGTAGATTCTGCTACAGAAGCCAGCAAATATGCCTATGTGGGAGGATGTGTTGGAACTTCCAATGTCTATGCTGGAATGAAATATCAGATTCCTGTTTTAGGAACGATGGCTCACAGTCTTGTGCAAGAAAGTGAAACGGAGTATGAAGCTTTCTTAGCTTATGCGAAAAGTCATCCGGACAATTGTGTTTTCTTAGTTGATACTTACGATACCTTAAATAGTGGGATTCCAAATGCCATTAGAGTTAGCAAAGAATATTTGGAACCTCGTGGTTACAAACTAAAAGGAATTCGTATCGACAGTGGAGATTTACTCTATTTATCGAAAGCAGCGAAGGAAATGTTAGTAACTGCTGGGTACGAAGATGCGACCATCTGTTTATCCAATGGACTAAATGAATATACGATTTCTGATATGGTAAGCCAAGGAGCCATCATCGATTCGATTGGAGCTGGAGATAACATTGCGGCAGC
>CARZYU010000015.1:11898-18125 GCA_949113215.1 uncultured Bacilli bacterium
AGTTAGTAGCCGTCGAAAAGGAAGGAGAAATCATTCCTAAGATTAAGGTCAGTGGGGATACGGTAAAAACGACGAATCCTGGTTATAAAAAAGTATATCGTTTCTATGATTATGATAGCGATAAGGTATTGGGCGATGTTGTAGCAATGCACGATGAATTCATCTCTCGGGAACACTATACCTTAGTATCCGATCGAGATCCTTGGAAAAAAGCAGAACTTAATGATTATCGTTTAAGAGAACTTCAAGTTCCTATCTTTCAAAAAGGAAAGTTGATTTACCAGACTCCATCCTTAGAAGAAAGAAAAGCTTACTGTGAACGAGAATTTCAAACCTTAACGGATCGAATTACTGATGTAAGGAATCCTCATACTTATTATGTAGACCTATCCGAAAAGGAGAAGGCTTTAAAAGACCAATTATTGTTTGAAACACAACTTGATGTAGCGAAGACGAGGTTGGAAAATCAGGGGAATGTTTACACCAAGAAAAGAGGAAATTAAATGAAAGTTAGAGAAGAAGTTTATCAAAAATTACGAGAAGGAGTCGAAGAATTTCAAACAGTATCCACCAAAAAAGTAGAAAATGTAAAACCATTTTTACAAGCAGAATGCTATCAGATTTTATTGAACAATCAATGTACAATTGTAAGAGAAAAATTAAAAAAAGGGGGAAAGGATGGAAGTGCTGCCATCGTTCTTCCCGTTACCAAAGAAAATGAAGTTATCTTGACGATAGAACCAAGGGTATTTACGAAAAGCACTGTGGGAATTGGTCTACCTGCTGGTTATATCGAACAAGGAGAAGATGCCAAAGCAGCTGCTTTAAGAGAATTAAGAGAAGAAGTGGGGTATACTACAAATACTTTAATACCCTTGGCTAGCTTCTATCAAGATTCTGGTTGTTCTTCTGCCTACAATCAAGCATTTCTAGCCCTTGATATTAGAAAAGTAGGGGAACAGAAATTAGACGAAGGAGAATACATCAAATATCTCTTTTGTCATTACGAAGAAGCTCTTCAATTGATGGAAGAACATTATATGGAAGATGCTAACGCCATTATCACATTAGAGAAAGCCAAAAAGTATTGGAAAGGAGGAAGTTTTTATGGAATTTAAGGCGAAACAAGAAACCGAAAAAGTAATTCAGTTTATTCAAGATTATTATCAGAAGAACCATTTAACTGGAGCAGTTTTAGGAATCAGTGGAGGAAAGGACTCTGCTGTGGTTGCTGCATTGATGGTAAAAGCTTTAGGAAAAGAAAACGTTATAGGGGTCACCTTACCTTGTCACTCGAAGGAAGAAGATAAGCTCGATGCAAAGTTGATCAGTAATCACTTTGATTTCAAATTGTATGATTTTGATTTGACAAACGTATACGATACATTTCAGGAACAGTTGAAAGAAATAGGAATCTTTCAAAAAGAAGAGAAGGAAAACAGCGATATCAACTTAAAACCAAGACTTCGAATGGCTACGGTTTATTACCTAGCAGCTTTGTTTACCTCCCTTACAGGAAAGCCGTACTTGGTCGCAGGAACGAGTAACAAGTGTGAATTATTTGTTGGATACTTTACCAAAGGAGGAGATTCGGTTCATGACATTGCTCCGATTGCTGACTTTACAGTTTCAGAAGTGATTCAAATAGGGGAAGTGTTAGGCGTACCAGAAAAGGTTCTCTACAAGACGCCAGCAGATGGATTATCGAATCAAAGTGATGAAGACAAATTGGGAGTCACTTATTCCGAAATCGCTACTTACTTGGAAGAAGGAGAAGAGGAAGTTTCGGAACCAGCTAGGACAAAGATCAAAGAACTTCACGAACGAAACCAACATAAATTCGTTATTCCCACTTATCGAAAATAGGAAAATAAAATGAAAATTGGAGTTTATGTTGGTAGTTTTAATCCCGTTCACTCTGGTCATATGCGTCTTGTAAAAGGGTTACTTGAAAAGAAGATCGTAGATTCTGTCCATATTGTTCCAACCGAAGGATACTGGGAAAAACGTGATCTTTTACCACGTAAGGAAAGGATCAAAATGTTGAAGTTCTATGAAACCGATTCCATTCACATCGAAGAAGGTACTGTCTATCCTTATACTTATCAAATCTTAAGGAAGTTACAAAAGCAGTATCCAAAGGAAGAACTTTATTTATTAATGGGAGCCGATCAACTTCCCAATCTTTCAAAATGGCAGTGTCTAGAGGAGTTGTTTCGTTATCCCATCATCGTGTTTCGAAGGAATCAAATGGAGATAGAAGACTATATCAAAACACTTCCTGATGCCACTTTTCTCGTCGTAGATTTCGATGAAATTGATATTTCCTCTACGGAAATTCGAAAAGCACTTCAAACAGGGAAAAACCCTGGTATACTAAAAGAGTACTTACATCAAGGAGTTCTTTCTTATATCAAAGAGAATCATTATTATGAAAATGGAAGGTGTATGATGTTAGAAGATATTGTAAAAAAGATGAAGCAAAAAAAGAAGACGATTTCAACGATGGAATCTTGTACAGGGGGAGGACTTGCCAACGCTATTACCAATGTTCCTGGAGCAAGTGAGGTATTTCATTTTGGAGCAGTGACGTATTCGAATGGTTACAAAATGAAAATGGGTGTTCCAAGTGAAGTGATTGATACGTATACCGTTTATAGCAAAGAAACAGCAACTGCTATGGCAAGAGCCATTCAGGCTTTTACAGGAAGTGATTATGGCATTGGAATTACCGGAAAGTTATCCGATATGGATCCCAATAATCCAGTAGGAGAAGACGACCAAGTATTTATTACGATTTATGAAAAAGAAACCGATAGGGAAGATCCGCTTATTCTCAAGGTAAGTCAATCAACACGTGAAGAAAACAAAGAATACTTGATTAAGAAAATTGCCGAAGAACTTCAAAAGATGATCTAGAAAATTTTCATTCATGTTATAATCAAATGAGAAAGAAGAGGTTAGAATGGACGGTAAAACATATCAAAGTGAGGAAGCGTTTCTCAAAGATTACGATCCCACTCAATTTGAACGGTTATCCCTGACGAGTGATATTCTCATTTTCTCTGTTTCGAGTGAGAAAACGAACAATTACCGCAAGTTATCGGACAAATATTTGAGTGTGTTGTTGGTAAAGCGATCCAATTATCCTTTCAAAGATAAATGGTGTCTTCCAGGTGGATTTGTAGGTATGGAAGAATCCATCGAGGAAGCTGCCAGGCGAGTTTTAAAAAATGAAACGAATTTAAAGGATATCTATATGGAACAACTTTATACGTTTGGTGATCCGAAACGAGACCCTAGAATGCGAGTGGTCAGTACTGCCTATGTTGCTTTGGTAGATAAAGATAAACTGATGACACCTCTCAAAGAAGAGGCAAAGTGGTTTCGAATTACGACCAAAGAAACAAAGGAAAAGATCGAATTCTTCTTGAAGAGTGAAGATGAAGTTCTCACCTTTCAAATGAAAAAAGTATGGAAAGATCAAACGAGCGATCGCCATTGGTACGAAGAAATAGAAAACGAAAGCATTGCCTTCGATCATACGAAAGTGATTACTTATGGCTTATCTCGCATTAAGAATAAGTTGGAATACACCGACATTGCCTTTCACTTAGTTCCAGAAGAGTTTACCTTAGGAGAACTTCAACAGGTTTACGAAGTGATTTTAGGAAAACAATTACTTGATCCAGCCTTTCGCAGGATCATTGCTGACAAGGTAGAGAAGACAGGACATTATCAGACAGGGGGAGGACATCGTCCATCCGCATTATTCCGTTACAAAGAGAAGTAAAATGAGGTGAAAAAAGATGTACGGAGCTATTATTGGTGACATTGCAGGGTCTACTTATGAAGTGGATGAAATGAACGCACGGTTGAAAGAAAAAACAATCATTCCTTATGAAGAAAGAATCAAAAGATTGGATGAGAATACACCTTTATTTCCGAAAGGATCGGTTTTGACAGACGACACTCATTTGACGGTGGCACTTGCAGATTGTATCTTACATAAAGGAAACTACAAACAATATTTGCAAAGTTATGGAAAAAGAGCATTAAAACAAGGAAGAGACAAAAGAGGACTCAATCCATTTGGAAGAAACTTTACCGAGTGGTTACAAGATGGAGGAAAACGTGATGATATTTTTGGCAATGGAAGTGGTATGCGAATTTCTCCTGTGGGATTTTATTATGATACTTATTTGGAGGTAAAGAAAGAAACCATCAAAGCGACCAAACCAAGTCATAATACGTTAGAAGGAATCAAGGGAGCTTTAGCCATTTCCACTAGTATCTATTGGTTGCTTAGAGGAAGAGACAAAGAAGAGATTAAGGAATTTATTGAAAGAGAATATGAGTATAATTTGGACCTTGATTTAGAAGAACTTCAAAAAACGAATCGTTTTTATGCAACCTGTCAAAAGACGGTGCCCCAAGCAATTTTTTGCTTTCTAGAATCCACCTCTTTTGAAGACTCCATAAGAAAAGCACTTTCCATTGGTGGAGATACCGATACGATTGCTGCAATGACAGGTTCGTTAGCAGAAGCTTATTATGGAGTGCCAGAAGAATTAAAGAAGAAAGCCCTTTCTTTCTTGCCAGAGGATTATATCAAGGTGATTCAAGCATTTGATAGTAGTTTACAGCAAAAAGATCAAAGAGCTTATCAGAAAAGACGTTAGTTCGCTTCTAAGGTCTTTTTTTGTTATAATGAAATAGGTGATGAAGATGAAACTTGCCACGGAATGGAACGAATATGAAATCATTGACGCTAGTAATGGGATGAAGTTAGAACGTTGGGGGAAAACGATATTACTCCGTCCGGATCCACAGATTATTTGGAATAAGGGAGACTTGGAGGAAACATATCGGGGAAAGATAGATGCTGTTTATCATAGGAGTAACAAGGGCGGAGGAGCTTGGGAAAATAAAAAACCTACTCCCGGCAGTTGGAAGATTTCTTATAAAAACTTAACGTTTTGTATCAAACAGATGGGATTTAAACATACTGGTTTGTTTCCAGAACAGGCAGTTAACTGGGACTTTATGATGGATAAAATTAAAAATAGTCATCGTCCCATTTCGGTTTTGAATTTATTTGCCTATACAGGTGGCGCTAGTGTTGCTTGTCTTGCTGCAGGTGCGAGCGTCGTTCATGTGGATTCTTCACGGGGAATGGTCGATTGGTGCAAAGAGAATGTAAAAGCTTCGGGTTTAGAAGAAAAACCAATCCGTTATATGGTCGATGATGTTTTGAAATTTGTCCTAAGGGAGGCAAGAAGGGGTCATAAGTACGATGCAATCATTATGGATCCTCCTTCTTATGGACGAGGGGCAAATGGCGAAGTATGGGATATTGAACGTGATTTGGATCCTCTTTTGGAAGCTTGCATGAATATTTTAGTAGACGATCCTTTGTTCTTCTTAATTAACTCTTATACGACAGGATTATCGAGTGAAGTACTTGGAAATCTTTTGAAAATCCATTTTAAAACACATTCTGGAACGATTACGACAGGAGAAATTGGAATCCCTATTCAAAATAGTAACCTCGTATTACCTTGTGGGATTTATGGACGTTATGAAAAATAAATTAGAAGTATTGTACGAAGACAATCACATCGTTGTGGTAAAAAAAGAAGCCAATCTCTTATCTCAAGCGGATCATACCAAAGATGTCGATCTTTTGACGATGGTGAAAGAATATATCAAAGAAAAGTATCAAAAACCAGGAAATGTCTATCTAGGACTTGTTCACAGGTTGGACCGCCCTGTTAGTGGTATCATGGTTTTTGCAAGAACGAGCAAAGCGGCCAGTAGGTTATCGGAGCAAATCAAGAAACATCAGATGGAAAAGAAATATATGGCTGTGGTTCATGGAAAAGTAGAGGAAGGAACTTATCACGACGATTTAAAGAAATTAGAAAATGGAAATACCATCGTAGTAGCAAAAGGGGAAGGGAAAGAAGCCCTTCTTCATTATCGCTGTTTGGAATATTCCAAAGAAAAGGACTGTTCTTTGGTAGAAATCGACTTAAAAACAGGACGACACCATCAAATTAGAGTTCAATTCGCACATCACTCCCATCCACTTTGTGGAGATCAACGTTATGGAATAGAAGATCGTACACAAATTGCTTTACATGCTTGCTTTTTGTCGTTTTATCATCCGACAACCAAAGAAAAAATGGAGTTTTTTCTCCCGCCACCCGATACAGGACATTGGG
>CARZYU010000016.1:0-1040 GCA_949113215.1 uncultured Bacilli bacterium
CATAAAAAAGAGCAAGAAAATTCTTGCTTTTTTTAATATTTAAAACGCGTCTTCTGACGAGCAATTCCAGTTTCTTTGCTGCTATGTGGAACTTCTGGAGGCAGAATCAAATTATCAAACGTAGGAGAAACACGATGGAACTCCTTTGTAGTAACAGCCTCTTTTACCACCTCTTCTTTTTTGCATACTTTCTCTTCTTTTGATTCCTCTACTGCTGAAGTACCATTTTGCAACCACTCAGAATTTTGATTACCGTGCTTTAATTTCCGATAAAACATTCCCATATCAATCGCAGAATCTAATAGGGTAGCTCCATAAAAGAAATTAGCGATCGTACAAGCAAGTTCCAAAGGTAAAACACTAGGAAGAACCAAACTAGAAGCAATTCCTGCAACCAACAACCACATTTTAAGTTTCCCTGCCATCGTCGGTAAAATACTTTCTCCTTTGGAAAGAAGCCTGTACTTTTCTTTGACTGTATCCAAGAATAATTTCCTTTTCACCTGTCTTCGTTCTTTTTTGGATCCTTCTAAATAACCATTTTCTTCTGCACGATTCACACGGTCTTGATAACTTAAAACAGGTAATTGTCCTTCCTGCTTTGCACGTTTTTTTGCCGTTTTACTTTTATGGGAAAGCGTAGCAATCGCTACTGGAATATCCCTTGCCAAAACCAGAAGAGACCAAGCTGGAATCGTTCCTGTGGTTAATAATGCAAGCATCATACCGATATTTAACACCTTATCCGCTGCTCCATCCAAAAAGGCTCCAACATCAGAAGTCGCATGAAGCGAACGAGCGAGTTTTCCATCGACAAAATCAGTTCCTGCTGTTACTAAATACCAGGCACCTAAAGCAAGTGGTGATAACGTTGTCGCCAAAGTGCACCCAATCAAACCAATCGAACTCAAAATACGAAGGGAAGTGACAGCATTTGGAATATTTTTTATTATCTTATCCTTCATAATATCCCCCATCATCCTACTATCTTACGTTTTAATACGCAAAAAGTCAATGAAAAAAGTACCGTTATTCCAGTA
>CARZYU010000016.1:1050-5826 GCA_949113215.1 uncultured Bacilli bacterium
CTTCCCTATTTTTTTCATAAATAGTAAGTTTCTCTTCACTATCACAAATTACCAATAGAACATTATCAATCTCAGGATATCCATTATTTAAAAGACGAGTACGAAGCCATTTTTCATCTTTTTTAATACGTCTTAAATTATGTTCCATAATTTTACCATCGATGACTAAATTGGCACATAGCCCTTTATAATTGGTCTTAATTTTTAAATCATCGTTTGTAGCAGGATTGTATTTGCTTTTTAATAAGAAACTGATCTTCCCATTGGGTTCCATAATGGCATATTCTACTTGACTAAGATCAAAATATCCATTGTTGCGTGCTTCTTGTAACAAATCGTTTACATCTAGTTTCGCTCTTTGTAAACTCGAATATAAGATTTTCCCGCGTTCAATGATCAACAATGGACTTCCGGTAATCAAACGTCTTGCGATAATACTTTTCGAAGTCAAAACACTGATCAAATATGCCACTACCGCATAAATAGAAATAGCAAATGCTCCCTCAAAGAAATCAATTTCATCGTTTAAAGTCATCTCTGCGGCAATGGAACCAATGGTAATTCCAATAATATAGTCAAACATATTAAGTTGTCCAACTTGTTTTCTACCCATCAATTTTGTTAACAAAAACAAAACGACGATCGAAGTTAAACCTTTTCCTAAAATAAGCAAATAACCCATAATATCACCTACGATTATTATGGGTTTTATTCCTTAAAATATTCCTACAATATTACCATTTTCATCCAAATCAATTTTTTCGTAATTAGGATGCTTTGGGAGTCCTGGCATCGTCACGATGTCGCCTAACAAAACCGTAATAAAGCCTGCACCATGATAAAGCCTAACATCTCTTACTGTCACCGTAAAATCTTTGGGATGCCCTAATTTCTTTGCATCGTCGGATAGAGAATACTGTGTTTTGGCCATACAGATGAGAAGATGCTCAAAATGATTCTTTTTTAATATCGCTATTTTTTGAAGAGCTTTTTCATGATAGACTACATCATTCGCTCCATAAACATTCTTGCAAATTTTGAAAATTTTATCTTGAATGGCTTCTTCTTTCTGATAAAGAGGTGTAAATTCCCCCTCTGATTCCAAAGAGGAAAGAACAGCTTCTGCCAATGTTACAGCCCCTTTTCCACCTTCCTGATAGGCTTTACTAGAAGCCACTAGAATCCCCTGTTGTTTGCAATAATCAAAAACAACTTCTAGTTCGCTTTTCTCATCCTGCTCATATTCATTGAGCGCTACCACAAAAGGAATTCCATATTGTTTCAAGTGAGCAACATGTGCTTCTAAATTACAAAGTCCTTCCCTTACTTTCGCTGGATTTGGAACATAGATTTCTTCTTTCGTTACGCCTGCATTGTATTTCAAAGCTTTCAGTGTAACAACCAATACAATAGAATTAGGAATAAGTCCTGCCGTTTGGCATTTGATATTGAAAAATTTTTCGGCTCCTAAATCCGATCCAAATCCCGCTTCTGTCACTACATAATCTCCTAAACAAAGGGCCATTTTCGTAGCAACAACACTACTGCAACCATGAGCAATATTGGCAAACGGTCCACCATGAATCAAAGCAGGAGTATGTTCCAGCGTCTGTACTAAGTTAGGGTCAAAGGCATCTTTCAATAAGACACACATTGCTCCTTCGATATGTAACTCCTTAGCAAACCTTGGAGCATGATCTTTCGTATAACCAATGATAATATTCCCAAGTCTTTCCCTTAAATCCGTAAGACTCGTGGCAAGACAGAACAAAGCCATGATTTCACTCGCTGCTGTAATGGTAAATTGATCCTGTCTAGGAATACCATTGATAGAACCACCTAGACCAACCGTCACTTCCCGAAGAGCTCGATCGTTTTCATCGAGACATCTTTGAAATGTCACTTCTTCTAATCCAAGTTCATTTCCCTGCTTCATGTGATTATCGATAGCAGCACAAAGTAAATTATTGCAAGCAGTGATCGCATGAAAATCGCCCGTAAAATGAAGATTGATTTCATCCATGGGAATAACCTGAGAGTATCCCCCGCCTGTAGCACCACCCTTCATCCCAAAAACAGGTCCCATCGACGGTTCACGAAGTGATAAAATGGCTTTCTTTCCCATCGTTCGAAGAGCATCCGCAAGTCCAATACTAACGGTTGTTTTTCCCTCACCATAAGGAGTTGGATTTAATGCGGTTACTAAAATTAATTTCCCTTTCTCCTCTCTTGGAGAAGTAAAATGTATCTTCGCTTTATCGGTTCCATAACATAATACTTCTTCTTTTGAAAGTCCCAGCTCTTCTGCTAGAAGAACAATATCTTTTCCTTTGGTTTGACGAGCAATTTCTAAATCTGTCATAAAGATCACCTCATTCTTATTATATTATAGTTTCTCCTATCAAGAAGAACTTTTAAAACTTATTCCTAGTATACCATAGTTACCTCTAAAAAGGACGGGCTTCTTTATAGTGAAAAATTAACAACTTTATTTATTTTTAAACCCTCTCAAAACACTTTTATCAAATATTCTAGAAAAAAAGAAATAATTCTAACTCCGTCATTTCCTAGAAAAGAAAAAAGGAGCATTTGAAGAGCAGAAAATCCTTTGATACACTGAGGCCGTAACGAAAGAAAGGAAAGATGTTATGAAAAAAATAATAAGTTACTTTTTACTTGGATTAGGACTTTTCGCAATCCTTCAAAACACGAAAGCGGAGACGGAGCAATTTTATCGAGCTGAAGTAATCCCCGATATTTTCCTCGCTTTAGAAAGACCTGGAAAAACCTATTATCAAAAAGGAGACATTCTAAGAAGAAAAAGCGATGGACAATTTAGTTATTGCATTGCACCATTTCAATTATTAAAAGAAGAGGGAATTTACGAATCAAATATCACTCCAAATAACTTAAGCAAAGCAGTATGGAATCGTATCAGTGCCCTTGCCTATTTTGGATATGGATACAAAGAACACACGGAAAGTAAATGGTATTTCATTACTCAGATCATGATTTGGAGAACGGTAAATCCTGAAAATCAGTTTTACTTTACGGATGGGTTGGAAGGAAGTCGTATCGATTCTTTCCTCGAAGAGGAACAACAATTAGAAAAACTAGTAGACGACTACTCAAAAGATCCCATATGGAATGGAAAACGTTTTACAGGAGTCATTGGGGAAACCATCACCATACCCGATTCTACCAATACGACACATTACTATCAATATAAAAAACAAGAGGCAGAAAACAGCATTTTAGAAGATACATTGCAAATCAAAATTACCACATTAGGAGAGAAGGTCATATTATTAAAGCGCGAAGAAAACAATCATCCTCTACCACCCCTTGTCTACTACAGCAATACCAGTCAAGAAATGATGGTAGTAGGAAAACTCGAAATAAAACCTGCCATGCTTGTTGTCAAAGGGGTCGAAACAGAAGTGGTCATTCAAAAACAGGATCAAGAAACCAAAACCAATATTCCTCAAGGAAGTGCCTCGTTAGAAGGCGCTGTATTTGGAATTTACCAAAAGGAAAGCAATGTTTTAGTTACTACAATTACCATCGAAAAAGATGGAATAGGAAGTTATAAAAATTTACCATTTGGTTCTTATTACATCAAAGAAATAAAACCAGGGATCGGATATCACATCAATGAAAAATCCTACCCTTTTTCTCTCCATGAAAACAACACAAAGGTATCCTTTCAAATAGACAATGACGTAATAAAACAAAAAATTAAAATCATAAAACAAAAGGAGGATGCTAAAAAAGAAAAAACATTTGAACAAGGAGTCGAGTTTCACATATACGATACCAATGATAATTACATTACAAAACTCGTTACCGATGAGTTGGGATATGCAAGTTGTGAACTTCCTTACGGAACCTACTGGTTAAAACAATACTCCAGCACTCCAGGATTTGAAATGGTAGAAGATATTCTTTTCGTAGTAGATGGCAAAAAAGAAACCATTTGTTTTTCTCTTCTAGACGAAGCAATTCCTGTTCCAAATACAGCTAACTATCTCTATTTTCCAAAAGGAATATGGTTCTATGATAAAAAAAGGACTTCTCTGTAGTCTTATTCTCCTTCTCTATGGAATCAGTTGTTTCTATCTTTTCTATCATACAGAAGCGAAAGCAATTGAAACAAATCACATGATATCAGAAAAGGAGAAAGAAAATTTCTATGGATGGTTAACGATCCCATCCATTCAATTGAGTCAGGAATTGTTTCCTTTAGGAAATGAGCACAACAACATTGAAGAACACGTTACGATTTTAAAACAAGAAAAACAGAACAATCATATCCCTTCTAAAATAGTATTAGCTGCCCACTCTGGAGATGCACCCAATTCCTATTTCAATCAATTAGAAAAATTAAAACAAAACGACCTTATTCAACTAAAAATCGAAGGTGATTCGACCGAATATCGGGTAATACAAAGTTATCTTGAACCAAAAACAGGAATCATCCATCTCAAAAAGAATAGAAATCCTATCTTAGTTTTAACTACCTGTAGTGTAGAACACAAGGGAAGTCAATTTGTATTAATTGCTAAAAAAATAGAGGAATAACTCCTCTACTTTTTTAAAGTAAACAACCCACCCTTAGAAGGATCGTAATCAAAACAAATCGTATCTCCATACGAAACATGGTCCGAAATAATTTCATGTGCTAAAGCGCTTTCCAAATTACGACTAACAAACCGTTTGAGTGGTCTTGCACCATAGTTTGGATCATATCCTCCATCAATTAAAAATTTACGGGCA
>CARZYU010000016.1:5836-17423 GCA_949113215.1 uncultured Bacilli bacterium
ACTCGGTTAATTTTAATTTCAATTGTTTCTCTTTTAAACGAGATTCAATTTCCTCTACTAACTTATCTAAGATATGATCAATGTTTTCTCTTGATAAACGATGAAACATAATAATTTCATCAACCCGGTTTAAAAACTCTGGTTTAAAGATACCATGAAGTTCCTGCATTGCCTCTTTGGAATTGCCCTCCAAAATATGCTCACTTCCCACATTAGAAGTCATAATGATAATGATATTTTTAAAATCGACCGTTCGTCCATTCGAATCCGTCACTCTTCCATCGTCTAAAATTTGCAACAATAAATTGAGAACTTCAGGATGAGCTTTTTCAATTTCATCAAATAGAACGATGCTATAAGGATTTCTTCGAACTGCTTCGGTTAATTGTCCACCTTCTTCATATCCAACATATCCTGGAGGAGAACCAATCAAACGAGATACACTGAACTTTTCCATATATTCGCTCATATCAATTCGAACCATATGTCTTTCGTCATCGAATAATTCATAAGCTAAAGATTTTGCAACTTCGGTCTTTCCTACTCCAGTAGGTCCCAAAAAGATGAAAGATCCAATAGGTCGAAGTGGATCTTTGATCCCGCTTCGAGACTTTAAAATGGCCTCGCTTACAAGATGAAGAGCTTCCTCTTGACCCATCACACGTTTCCCTAAACGTTCTTCTAAATGAAGAAGTTTTTCTCTTTCGCCACTCATCAATTTACTAATGGGAATGTTCGTCCATCTGGAAATCACATCAGCAATGGATTCTTCTGTTACCGTATCAGAAAGAATCTTGTTTTTCTCTTGTTGATTTAATGTTTCCAGTTCTTTTTCCAGTGCCGGTATTTCCCCATGACGAAGTCTTGCTGCCGTCTCTAGATCGTACTTATTCTCTGCAATTTCCAAAGAATGACGGGCAGTTTCCAATTCTTGTTTTTTCTTTTTAATGTCATCGTTTATCTTCTTTTCCATCTCCCAAGAAGATTTCAATTTTTGTTCTTCCTGTCTCAAGGTAGATAGTTCATCATCAATTTCTTGATTTCTGTTTTTAGAAAGTTCATCCGTCTCTTTTTTAATTGCTTGTTTTTCAATTTCCAACTGCATAATTTTTCGCGACAGTTCATCCAGGTCATTTGGAACAGAATCCATTTGTACGCGAATCGTTGCACAAGCCTCATCAACCAAGTCAATTGCCTTGTCTGGAAGATAACGATCCGTAATGTAACGATTCGATAAAGTAGCAGCGGACACTAAAGCTTTATCCTGAATACTAACACCATGATGAATTTCAAATCGTTCTTTCAAACCACGTAAAATCGTAATCGTATCCATGACATTAGGTTCACTCACTTTAATTTTTTGAAATCTTCTCTCCAAAGCCCCATCCTTTTCAATGAACTTACGATATTCATTCAAAGTAGTTGCTCCAATCACATGAATTTCTCCTCGAGCCAACATTGGTTTTAAAATATTAGAAGTATCCATTGCTCCTTCCATATTTCCGGAGCCTACAATCGTGTGAATTTCATCAATGAACATGATGATATCACCTTCGCTCTTTTTCACTTCATTCAAAACATTCTTAAGGCGTTCCTCAAATTCACCACGATACTTTGCACCTGCAATGAGACTAGCCATATCAAGTTCCCAAATTTTCTTATCTTTTAAACTAGTTGGAACATCTCCTCTTACAATACGTTGAGCGAGTCCCTCTACAATGGCCGTTTTTCCAACTCCAGGTTCCCCAATTAAAACAGGATTATTTTTCGTCTTGCGAGATAAAATTCGAGTGATGCTACGAATTTCTTCATCACGACCAATCACCGGATCCACCTTACCGCCTTTTACCGCTTCAGTAATGTCGCGACCATATTTTTCTAATACATTTTCTTCTTGTTCTTGATTATTTGGATACATATTGATCCCCTCTTTCATTTCATTTATTATTATACCCAAAAATTAGCACTTGTCAACATAGAGTGCTAATTTCTTGTTATTTCACAAAGAAAGTAGAAATGACTTGAACAATTATGTTATACTAACAATATAATAGAAAGAAAGATAACTATCATAGGAGGAGATCATGCAAGAAGTATCGTATGATTTAAACAATCCCCGTTATCAGGAAGCGTTAAGACAAGCAAGAGCCAATGTACAATTAGACGAAGTTGAACAAAAGATCAGAGAACCAAAGTTGCAAACAGAACCATTTCAACGAGTCAAAAAAATAGGAGCTATTTATGACAGAGGAAGAAAAATTTAATCAGTACCTCATTCCAGGCACTGATGTTTTAAAAAATAAACTAGGGATACAAGACCAAGAAATGTTACGCCAAAGAGAACGAGAAATCACCATTGAAAAATTAACTTCTCTTTATTTAAACCCCATCCCCGGAAATTTTGATGAAAATCATTTAAAGTTATTACATCATTATATATTCGGCGAAATCTATGATTTTGCCGGATGTACACGGGACGTGGACATCCGAAAGATGGGCGATCCATTTCTCCATTATCCACTGATCGATATCACATTGAAAGACCTTCTTCAAGAAATGAGTCAGAATCTTTCGCAAATTCAAAGCCGAGGAGAATATGCTTTCTATTTAGCTGGATTTTACAACTCTCTCATTGCAATCCACCCTTTTCGCGAGGGAAACGGAAGAACCATTCGTGAATTTATGAGAGAATTTATTGAAGCAAAAAATTCTGAAATTACGTTTGGCAATTTCCAACTCGATTTTACAAAAATAGACCCACAAAATTTACTACTTGGTTGCGAAAAAAGAAGTTTCTATCCAAGTTTATTGGAAACAGAATTCTTAAAAGCCTTAACGCCGAAAGAAAATAATAAAACACCTAGCAATCGCTAGGTGTTATTTCTTGGCAAGCTCCAGAAAAGCAGCTTGTAGTTGTAAATCATTTTCCCTTGTTGGATTTTTATAATACTCTTCTCCTTGTTCAACTTTGATCGTAGGTTCTACGCCCTTTTCATGAATCCATGTTCCCTTTGGGGTAAGCCATTTTTGCGTAGTATATTTGATCGTTGCACCACTTTTTAAACTATAAGCCTCTTGAACCGTTCCTTTCCCATAAGAATTCGTTCCAATGATTGAAGCACCATACGACTCTTTTAAGGCTGCAGCTAAAATTTCGGAAGCAGAAGCACTGGAGTGATTCGTAAGAACAACAATCGGATAGGTCCGTTTTTCTTTCGTTAAAGAATAGATCTTTTGAGTTTTTCCTTTTGTCTCCAGTTGATAAATAACATTTGATTTATCTAAAAATAACGAAGCCATTTCGGAAACTTGGGTCAAATGACCTCCTGGATTATCCCTCACATCAATAATTAAGGAATCCATGTTCTTTTTCTCTAGTTTCAATAACTGTGTCCTAAATTGTTTCGCTGTATTGGAAGCAAAAATATCCACCTTCAATAATCCTATTTTTTTACCTTGAAATTCTATTACTTCACCTGTTACTGAAGTAATATCAACATCTTTTCTCGTTACAACCGTTTCTCTTTGTTCACCAGATCTCAAATAACCAATCGTGACAGTACTATTTTCTTTCCCCTTTACCTTATCACTAATGACAGAAAGTGAAAGCCCTTCCACCGATACTCCATCAATGGATGAAATGACATCTCCAACTTTCAATCCGGCTCGATCTGCAGGACCATTAGCAAATACTTTCGAAATGCTCACCTGATTTTCTCCTGCCAAAATTTCTACCCCAATACCAACGTAGTGACCCTCTACTTGCTCATTAAAATCTTCCGTTTGTTCTATGTCCATAAAACTGGCATACGGATCATTCAAATAATCGATCATTCCTTTCATTCCCGCTGAAATCAATTCCTCTTTATCGACCTTATCGTAATAATTTTCAATAATATCTTCGTAGGTACTTACAAATTCAGAAAGTTCCTTTGGCACTTCTTTCGAAGAAACAGGACTAACCCCTTCTTTCGCATAAGTAATGGCACTTCCCAAAAAAATACCAAAAAGAAGTGAGATCACAATAATAACAATAACTTCAACAAAATTAAAACCTGATTTTTTCTCGACGATGACTTCTCTGATTTCTTCCTTCTCCTCTGACTCTATTGTCTCTTTTTTGCTCAAATGTCATCACCTCGATTATCTAACTATTATAATCATATCATAATTCCAAACGAAACCTAACAAAAAATGAAAGAAAGTTTTTGAATAGACATCATTTCGCTTTTCTCCATGTTATAATAAAGAAAAGAAAGGAGAAATTATGAAAAAATTTATTTCTATTTTACTGGACATCATTCTAGTTCTCAGCGGAATAGCAACCGTATTATTCTTTTCACTATCTAGTATTGTAAGTGAAAAAAATATTGACCATATCGTAGAAGAAATTAGTTTAAAGGATACTATGGAATTCTTGGGAGACTCTTCTAGCACTTCTTTGATGGATCAAATTTATCAAGAAGCAGAAAACATTCAAGTTTCCAAAGAACAAGTAGATGAAATTTTAGAATCAGAACAAGTAAAAGAAATTACCAAAGACGTTCTAAACAACATCATGAAGTATCAACTGGATCCAACCAAAACAGATTTATACAACGAAGCAGACCTGAAAAAAAAGATGAACACTCTACTACAAGAGGTCAATCAAAAGCATCAATTAAATCTATCACTAGAGCAAACAAAAGAAATAACAGAAACTACCGTAAGTGGAGTTACCGCAATGACAGAAAGCATAAAAAAAGAGGACAATGTTGAACAACAAGACATCCAACAAATCTTACAATTTTTAACTGGTCCTGGAATTAAGGTGACGTCCCTTATTGTCTTATTAACGTCTGCTATCTTATTGTTACTTGTCAACTGGAAAAGCAAACACTTCCTAAACCATTATTTTGCTGATACGATAGCCATTGCTATTTGGAGTTTCCTTTATGGATTATTCTTTCAAGGAGTATTACACATTCTTCTCGAAGAAACAACAAACATCAAATTATGGAACACGCTTCTTAATCCAGTTACTCATTTCGCCTATCTATGTACGGGCATCTTCATCGTTATTGCCATTCTCTGTAGGCTTTTAAGAAACTTATTTACCAAGAAAAAAACAGAAAAAGAACTAACTGTTGTTTCAAGTTAGTTCTTTTTATTTGTCTTATCTTCTTTTTTCTCCGTATTCTGAATGTCTATTTTGGGAAGAATAAACTCATAGGTAACATTCTCCTTCTGATAATCCAAGACATTCTTATTTTTTTCCTCTATATTTGCTTTTCTTTTTTCCATATTATTTCCTCAAAAAATGGCGCCCCAACTAGGACTTGAACCTAGGACCCCTTGATTAACAGTCAAGTGCTCTAACCAACTGAGCTATTGAGGCAGTTGTCCCTCTAGAGGACATTACTATTATTTTCCAAAATTAGTAAAATATTCTACAATGTTATCTTCCGCCCAAGTTGTTACAATTTCCTTGTTATGAATTTCTACTAAAGCAGAAGAAGCAATACGCAATTCGGAAGGATCATTCGTATCAAGTTTATTTTCCTTGCTTCGATAAATATGATTGAATTCACTTCCCATATTAACGAGATAATAAGGAAGGGCGTTGTCTACATTTTGATAGCGAGATAATAGTGTTTGATACATTGAACTTTCCTTATCATCATTCACGTTATAGAACAACACCAAATAATGATCTTCCTTTTGATCGAAGGTCTGACCTGCTAAAATTTCTGTTGTTTGATAAGAAACTTCATGGGTATTTGCTTTTCCACCACTTCCCAATTGAATTTTACCCGTAATGATTGCTGTTATAAAAATAACGACCAACAAAAGAATAGCGAAAACAACCAATACTCGAACAGAGCTAGTTGCCTCGACGGATGGTGCAGTAGGTACCTTATGATTTTTCGTTTTCTTTGTTTTTGACATGTTATCACCTGTTTATCATTATAACATACCAAAACAAAAAAATAAACACCGACTCGGTGTCTATTTCATCGTTGGAATCACACTAATGGAACGTGCAATTTCCGTTAATTCCAATTGATCCATCACATCACTTACCAAGTAATATTCAATTCCACCAGCCATCCAGGTTAAGGAATTATCCGTAATGGAACCTACGGTATCCATAAGTAAAAACGGTTCTCCATAAGTAGGAATTACCGTAAGTTCATCTTCACGACTAACGGTTTCTTCTACCAATAAAAATGGTTTTTCTCCTTCAAAAGATAAAATAATACGTTCCCCGTTGGTTTTAGCAACCTTCTCTTGATTAGTAAGCTTCGTACCATCAGGAATATAAAGAGGATAGATGACATCTTCTAAGCTTCCTGTTGGAATACTGTCCTCTTCTATAGAAGCAGACTCCATTGACTTTTCTAAAGCAAAATGATCATCATCAAATTTCGCTTTCATATCCAAACTAGTTACGACTAAAGTCATTTGAGGAACATCCTCTGCTGTCATAACTTCTACTTTTTTCAAAACATAATTTTTATCTAACGTAATTTTTTGTTTTACTAAACTTCGATTATTTGGATAATTTACTTTTGTGATAAATGTAAAACCATCTTTTGTTTCCTCATATGTTTTCGATTGATCGTTCTTAATATCATCGAGCAATGATTCTAATAAATACACTTGTGAATTATTATAAGGCCAATTGCTTTCGAATTTAAAACTTTTATTCAAAGATGGGGTAAGAACATAGACACCATCATCATTTTTTAAAATAACTTGTTCATGATTGTTTGCTTTATTTTTTAATTCTACACGATAAAATCCTTTTTCTTTATGGGATACTGTAACATCATAACGATAAGTATCCTCATGATTCGATATTTCCAATTCTGCTTTCAATTGATATCCTTTCGCAGATTCGACTTTTTTCGAAAAATCTTTCACAACACTTTCTTTAGTTGCCTTTCCACAACCAGTCAACAATAAGACGGAACAAAGGAGCAAAATACCCCATATTTTTTTCATTTTTTCACCTCATTATTCAATTTCAATTAAGTATATGGATCTATTCTGACGAATATTCATGAATAATGAAAAGAAAAATGGTTAAGATAGTAATAAGTAAAAGGAGGAAACAATATGGCTATATTGCAGAAAATTGCTTTGGTTTTAGTGATCATTGGTGCCATCAACTGGGGATTAGTTGGACTATTCCAATTTGATTTAGTTGCTGCCATTTTTGGAGACAGTGCCAACATCGTTGCTAGAATCATCTATACTGTCATCGGAATCTGTGGACTTATCAACATCGGGCTGCTATTTGAAGATCTCGATCATTAATAAAAAAGAGTTTGAATATTCAAACTCTTTTTATTTTGCTAAAATCCGAATTTTTACTTTTTTGGTCTTTGGTGTATAGCTAAGACGAACATCCCCACCAGTTACTTGAACCTCCACTTCATGCGTTCCTTCCGTATAACCTTTGAGATCAATATACGGTTTAATTGTAGAAGGATCCAAGTTCTCTAAAATATCTTTGCTTCCTTTCACAATAACATTTACCTTACTATCCGCTTCTGACAGTGCCTGTACTTTGAAACGATCATCTAGGTTTTCTGTTCCAATTCCAAGACCAGAAAATTCTCTGGAAGACTCGGAATCAAGTGAAATTTTAACAACTACAGTTCGAACACTGATATCACGAACACCTGCTGGGCGATCAATATTCACGCTAAATTCTTTATCTTGATTCAAATTTTTTACATTGATCTTTACTGGCAGACTATCAATTTTACTTAGTGTTTCTTGATCGCCATAGATAACTACACTATTGACGCTAGCTGTAATTGCTTTAATAGAACGACCGAAAGCGATATTTCCTTCTGGTACAATTTGAAGTGGAACCTCACGGAATGGAGACGAAATGGTAACTGTTGCTGTAATTGTCTTCGGCACAATTTCAACCGCAATAACATTTCCTTTCGCATCGTATGCAACAAGTGGAATATCTTTTAAGATAACTTCTCCTGCCTTAGGATTACTGATATTATCAATATCGATTAATGCTTTTACCGTTGCAACTTCTTTTAACTTATACTCTGCACCTTTGATAATGACATCACTTCGATCCAAATCAACTTTTTCAATATTCAACTTCGTATCCAAATGATCCTTATGCAAAATATCAACTGCCAGTTCTCGTGTTTCGGAAACTTTATCATAAATCATAACCGTAACCGTCGATGGATCTAATTTATAATCCAGAGAAGTAATGCTTTGTGTATACTTTAATTTTACTTTATGTTGTCCAGCTGAAAGTCCTGTTAAATCAGCAGTCACTTCTTTACTTGGAGCTTGTTTTGCCAAATAAATATGTCGCTTTTGTCCTACTAGAGTAATATCAACTGCTTCCGGTAATCCCTCTACAACATAAGCTTCCTCATTATAAACAGCTGTAACCTTTTGATTGTATAAAACATCTGCATATTGATCCAAAAGCAAAGTATTCTCACGATCAAAGATGAAGAAAACTGCAAACGCTAAAATCAAAGAAATGATAATAAGACTACTTTTGCGATTTAAAATTCGTTCCAACCCGTGACTGTTATTACGAAACGTATCTGTAATTTTTAAAAATAATTTCGTAATCGGTGTGATGATAATACGATCAAAGAACGAGTAGATCGCATGAAAAAATCTTCCAATACTTCTAATTATTCTCTTCATAAACCTCTTCCTCTTCTTCGTCTACAAAATCACTATCTTTTTTCGGACGCAATTCATCGATTAGCATCATACGAACATCATCAATCGATAAGTTGTAATACAGTTCTCCTTTAATCGCAATTGAAATACGTCCTGTTTCCTCGGATACAATCAAACTGATGCAATCCGTTTCTTCACTGATTCCAAGAGCAGCTCGATGTCTGGTACCCAAACGACGATTCGTTTTGGCATTGTTGCTAGTAGGAAATACTGCCCCTGCGCAGGTGATTCTATCTCCTTGAATGATCACACCACCATCATGAAGTGGATTGTTCGGATAGAAAAGAGAAATCAATAACTCACTCGACATATCTGCATAAATCTTTTTGGCTTTTTCAATGTAATTGCTAAGACTAATATCTCTTTCAATGACGACCAAAGCACCAATACGAGCTTTTCGCAAATAATCAACTGCCTGCATCGACCGTCAAGACCTTATGACGACCCAATAATTGACTTCTTCCAATTTGCTCTAAAATATTACGGATCTCTGGTTGAAAGATAATAATCAAGGCAAGAGGTCCCCACATAATAATATATTCCAACAACAAGTTCACCGTAGTAAAATTCAACCAACTACTTACTACTTTTAATAAAATTACCAAAGCAACACCCTTAAACAATAAGGTCAATTTCACGTTATTTCGAATATTTTTTAAAATATAATAGAATAATAACCAAACAATACAAACATCAGCAACTTTTCTTAAAATTGCTAAAATTGAGGCAACGGTAAACGTCATGATATCTGCTTCCTTTCTACTCTCAAAGTACTTCTTAGTATAACAAATGATTCCTATTTAGGCAAATCCTGAGAAACTGGTGCAGAAGAAGCTTCTACCACTCCTGGGATTTTCACCGTTTCTTCATTGGATGGAAACGATACAGCTGAAGAAGCATCTGAAGGAGTCAAATCACTTCCCATTTCAATAGTCGGAATCACTGGAGTTGGTAATGGAGCGGAAGGTTCTTCCATTTCTAGAGCAACCTCTTCTAAAGGTGCATCGATCGTTTGAGGTGCCAACGGTTCTTCGACCAAAGGAACAGATACACCTATAGCATCTGGCAAAACAGGTTCCGTTGGTTCTACAGAAACTGGTTCTACAACCGGAGTCTCCATCTGTTGTGGCAAAGAAGGATTACTAGAAATTGATTCCATATTTTCCTTTGTTATCATTTCTGTATTTACTGGTTCCAAAGGAGGATTCATTACTTCCCCATTTACTACAGGAGAACTTGGTTCTTCTGCTGTTGCATATTTAGCATTTTTCTTTTTCAAATAAATAGCTCGTTCTGATAAATAACCAATGCAAGCAAAAATCAAAATAACGAGAACTACGACATATACTATATACCAAGGTCCCGTTAATGTTTCCGTAAAAAACTTTAAAATAGTATCCATACGATCACCCTTTATTCTTCTTTTATATCATATCATTTAGCACACTCTTTTTCAAGAAATTTATCACGTAGATAAAAAGAAAAGACTTGTCGAAATCCAGGAAGAACGGTATAATAGTTTTTGTCCATTTAGAAACGCCGACTTAGCTTAGCTGGTAGAGCAACGCACTCGTAACGCGTAGGTCACTGGTTCAAATCCGGTAGTCGGCACCAGATTGCTAGCAATTCGAACACACCAAAAGTTCGAATTTTTAAATGAACAAAGAAAGATATTCTTTCCAACAAAAAAAGCCAACCTGCATTGGTTTTTTTATTAACACAATTAATCATTTTGTAATTTTCTAACAACCACTTTAACGATCCTACCTTGGTCATCTCGAATAATGATCATATACTGCATGATACTACAACTCCATTTGCACGATCGTAACATAATTTAAAGCATTTCATTTTGAACTTTTCTGAAAGACATTTCTCATTCCTTAAAAGACATCTTTAATCTTTTGATTGCCTCTTAAGCTCATAGAATAAATCCATGCTTTCTTCCGTAATACGTCTTCTTTCTTCCTGACTTAATTGTTCCCAAGGTTTAGGTAGACGAAGTTCCACACTGTAATCAGCCTCTTCTATGATTTGTTTCATATAAGGGTTCCTTACCGTCTCCATTACTTTGGTAACACTAGAAGAAGTATCCGTCACCTCATCGTATGCCAAATAGTCAATACTACAATGAAGTTTCGTTGCCATACGTTTAATCGTAATTAATTTGGCATTTTCAATCCCAGTATTTTTCGAATAATAATCCCAAAGTGTAGTATATGGCATTTCAAGAATACTAGCTAATTGTCTCAAATTTTTAATGTGGTTTTGTTGCATCAAGAAGTCGATTTTTTCTGAAAATTTCATATCTTCTCCTTTCAAGCCAATTATATAGAAGAAAAAAAAGAATGTAAAGTAATTTATACGTGATATCGGATATTATTACAAATTGATTGACTTTATCCGATATATCGGTTATTATTGTTCTATAATTCGATATGTCGGATAGAAAGGTGGTAATTATGTATCCGAATTTATTAGCAGAATTAAAAAGACACGAGAAAGATCAGGAGGCTTTAGGAAACTTACTAGGACTGAGTCTAGGGACCGTCAATCAAAAACTAAATGGTTATACTGATTTCAAATTAGTAGAAGTAAAGAAAATTCAAAAAGAATGGTTTTCTTATATGAGCCTGGAAGAACTGTTTCAAACAAGAGAGGAAATCGACCTTCAAAATGAATTCATATCACGATTTCTAAGAGATAAATAATAACAGAAAAATCTGTTATTTTATTTTGCTCATAACTTCTTCTTTTCTTATTTTTTCCGAAATAGCTCGAATCGGTTTCTCATTTTCCAACAGAATCGTTTTATCTTTAAAAGAAAACTTTACAATCTTTCGTTTATTAATCAAATAAG
>CARZYU010000016.1:17471-17718 GCA_949113215.1 uncultured Bacilli bacterium
ATGGAGTGAAATAAAGTTTTCCCCTAAAATGTTTTGTAATTTCGTAAGAGAATAAGGACAAATCATTTCTTCACCCAGACCATGAATATGACGCAAATGATCAGATTTATCTGTATCAATATAAGTAATCAATTCTGGACGAATACTATAATACTCACCGTTGTATTCATAACAAAGGGCTGGTTCCTTGATCAACTGAGAAATGGCCTTATCTAAATAAGGTTTCAAAGAAAACTGTTGAAACTTA
>CARZYU010000017.1:0-1677 GCA_949113215.1 uncultured Bacilli bacterium
ATAGATAAAACAACCTTCAAGTCAGAATTTTTCTCTTTTATTTCAAATTTAAACGTGAAACAGGAAGTAGAAAATTTTTGGAAAAAAAAGAAAGAAAGAATTTATCATTGGTACTTAAGTCAAAAAAAAGAATCGGATATTATTATATCCGCTTCACCTGAATTTTTAGTGGTACCCATATGTAAAACATTAGGTATTTCTAGTATTCTAGCAACAAAAATGGATATTCACACAGGGAAAATTATTGGTGCTAATTGTCATGGACAAGAAAAAGTAAATCGATTAATTCAAAAATTGCCTAAAGTCAAAGCTGTGAACTTTTATTCCGATTCTCTTTCTGATACTCCTTTAGCAAAAATAGCTGATCACGCTTTTCTTATCAAAAAAGGAAAAATTACATCTTGGCCAAAGATGTAATTATTTTTTTTGATTAAAAACAAATAATTTGCTAAATACATAATTCAAAATGACAACGATCACATTACTCAAAATCTTAGAAATCATATCATTCCACTTCAAAATAGAAAGCATTAAATACATCAGGCTCATATCACAAATCAACGATACAATTCTCCATCCAAAGAATGAGAAAGACTCTTTTATGATAACTTGCCTTGTTTTTTCTTTACTTTCAAATACAAATACTTTGTTTGTAATAAAAGCAAAAGCTACGGATAATATCCACGCTATTACGTTTGCTACATATTCATTTTGATGAAACAAACGAGTTACTAGACCATAACTTAAAATATTAACTGCAGTTGTCAAAACGCCAAATACAAGATACATAATAACTTCTCTATATTTTTTCCAATACTTCCTTATCATTCCAACTTTTGTTCTTTTACTTTCATTTTGATCAATGAATTCTTCAATCGTTTGAATTATCATCTTACTATTGCCTTCAAATTTTCGAGGTGTAAAATGTTTCGCTTTTTGAAGTAATTTATCTAGTTTTTTAAAGTCTTTCAATTCCAATAAATACCCTTCTTTTGCTAACTGTTCTGCGATTTGTTTTTGGTGATCATTTGTGTGCTCCTTATATTTTGCAAGACGTGGTGCTGCAATAATTTTTTTTTGTTTTCGTAGTCCTGCCATAATAGAACCAACGCCTGCATGTGTAATTAATAGATCGCACTCATCGACCAAATTATCCAATTCCTCCGGTGTTATATAATCAAATACATCCATATTCTTTGTTTGATAAACGGTGGAACCTGCTTGCACAATAACCTTATCTTTAATAATTTTCTTTTGAATCAAATCATCAATGACTTCTAATAACCGAGTAAATGATTTATCTTGAGTTCCTAATGTTACAAGAATCATACGTATCACCTCTTTAATATATAACACCTTTATATATCGACTTAGGGTATAATTTCACCATTGATCTCCATTGTACTAAAAACAAATCAGCAAAATGGTATATAAGCCTTCCAGTGTTTTCGTATTGATATTAGCAAAGGATTCAATAAATATAATCTTGCTTCCAAATAGTTTTCCAATACAACACATTGGTCCTGCTGTATGTGCTCCTGTTGTTACAATATATTTCGGTCTTATTCTAAAATAAAAATATAAACTTTTAAAACAATTTATCATTAGCTTAAAAGGATAAGTAAGAGGGTGATCCTTTGTTCCATAAACTAAGTAATTGACTCTATTTGGATATTG
>CARZYU010000017.1:1687-2644 GCA_949113215.1 uncultured Bacilli bacterium
AGATAAGTTTTTATTACTTTTTGTTCTTTCTGTAATAATATGAAAATCATATTTTTGAAACATTGGTTTCAATTGCATCATCTCAGACAAATGTCCCCCTGTTGATGAAATGAAAAGTACTTTTGTCACGTTATCACCTTCTTCATTCAATTCTATCATATCTATTAACGGCCAATTGAAAAATATTGAATGCCATGCTTTTTCATATCTTCCTTCCATCGTATACAACTGGATTTTTCATTAAAATCTTATACTCATTAATATTAAAATTTTTAATCTCAGACCAGTCCGTCATTATCATAACGATGTCCTTATCTTTAATAGCTTCTTCTATGGAGTCAGAATAGTTGATTTTATTTTGAAATAATTTTTGAAACTGTTCAAGTCCAACGGGATCATATACTGTAACATGAGCTCCCTCTTCCAATAGCAAACGAACATTTTCAATTGCTGGGGATTCTCTAAGATCATCTGTTCCTGCCTTAAATGTCACCCCAAGTACAGCAATTTCTTTTAAAGAAAGATTACTATAGTAATCTTGTTTGATTTTATCAAACAAGTAAATTTTCTGGTTTTCATTCACTTCAATACATGCTTTTATTGTTTTTAACTCGCATCCGTTTTGTTTACTTAACCAATGAAGAGCTTTTGTATCTTTAGGGAAACAACTTCCTCCATATCCGATTCCGGCTTTAAAAAATTTATTTCCAATACGTGTATCATATCCCATTCCTAATGTTACATCATCAATATTTGCACCTATCGCCTGACATAAGTTTGCAATCTCATTAATGTAGGATAATTTCAAAGCAAGAAAATTATTGCTAGCATATTTTACCATTTCAGCGCTTCTTCTTTTCATTACCAAATAGGGAATATTATATGGGTCCTTGGTTAAAGGTTCATATAATTTTCTCATTGTGTTTGCCGCTTGTTCTGTCTCTACTCCTACTACGA
>CARZYU010000017.1:2654-4944 GCA_949113215.1 uncultured Bacilli bacterium
GTATCATGCACTGCAGTACCTTGAGCTAAAAACTTGGGGTTAGAACAGACGTCAATAGCAATTCCATTGATACATTTATCCCTTAAATAATTTTCTACATTATCGTTTGTTCCAATGGGAACAGTAGATTTAATTACCACCGTACAATCATTTTGTACAGAATTAGCAATTTGCTCACAAACTTGATAAACATAGTCAAGATTAGCAGATCCATCTTCTCTTTCTGGAGTTCCTACTCCTATGAAAATCACTTCTGCATTTTGGTATGCATTCTGATAGTCTGTCGTATAACAAAGTCGTTCCTGATTCTTCTCCATTAATTCTTCTAATCCTTCTTCATAAATAGGACTAATACCTTGTCGCATTTTTTCCACTTTTTTCTCATCTACGTCTACACATGTTACATTATGTCCAATATGAGCTAATGCAACTCCTGTAACCAACCCAACATATCCAGTTCCTGCAATTGCTACTTTCATAAATTTACTCCTTTAAAACAGTTTTTCCCATTCTTGTTTAATGATTTCTAAGGTACGGTCTTCTCTGATTTTTTTGGCATTTTCTCCCAACTTTTCTCTTAAATTTTTCTTTTCAATCAATTCAATAATAGCTGTTGCTAAATGATCGACATCTCTCTCATTTACATAAAAAATATCCATATATTTGATGGGATCCTCGAGTGGAACAATCACTCCATTTTCATAAGATTGAATATGATCTTCTGCGCCACATTCCCAATTAAAACTAATACAAGGTAATCCAAAAGCCATCGCTTCTACTAAAGAATTACAATAACCTTCAAATCGAGATGGCATCACAAAAATAGAAGCATTTGCAAGTTCATCCTCGATATTTTTCGTTGGGCTTTTTAGAAAGATTTTCTGTGAAAGATGATTTTCCTTGATCAGCTTACGAAATTCTTCTTCGTAATCTCCTTCTCCAATAATATCCAAATCCCAAAAGGGATATTTCTCATTTACTTTTCTCCAAGCTTTAATTAAAACATCAAAACCCTTTTGTAAATTATACCTACCGGTGGTAATTACTCTTTCTACAGATAAATCAGGTTGTTTGGAAAACTCTAATGAGAGTGGATTGAAAAGTCGTACAATTTTTACTTTTCCTTGAAAAAAATCTTCAAATAACTTTTTATATTTATTGTTTAAAGTGACAACATAAGCGACTCGTTTTGAAAACAAAGTACGAATTTCATCCTGAAATGACGTATCATACAAACTAGTAGCGGCCCTAACAATAATTTTTCCTGCCTGTGGCAAATAAGGAAGAACGATTTGTGCTGCACTTACTCTACCAAAAATAACAATATCCTCTTTATCAATCATGGAAAAACGTTCTTCTAAAAACGAACTATTTTTCGGATCCACTAAATCCCAGTATTTCAGTTGAAAAAGGGAGTCTTCTTCTTTCGTTCGATGTTTCTTTTTTCCCAAACGATATTTATCAATGATCTTTGTATACTTAACTTTAGGATGAAAGCTAAAAAACGGATTAGCAGATTCATTAAATAGACTAATAAGGTGAACATCATAATCAGCTACCCAAAGATTGGATAGTAAACTAATCATCCGCTCTACTCCACCCATTTTATCTAAGCTCTCATCAATAAAATAAATTTTTTTCATACTATTTTCCTCATTTACAATTCTTCTGCAAATCTTTTCTGTAATTTTTTAAAGATTAAATATCCTACCACAAGTAATAATACGGCTAATAATCCAACACAAAATATGGCTTTCATATCAGGCATCGTTTGATAGTATAATACATCTCGATATCCTTGAATCACTTGGGCCATTGGATTTAAGAGAAAAATCCACTTTAAGTTTGCAGGAATCGTTGCTAAAGAATAAACGATTGGAGTGCCATAGAATAACACCATGAGAGCAATTCCTACAAAATGCTCTAAATCTCGTAAATACACTGTAATGGAAGATAAAATAAATGTAATTCCTAAAAGGAATAAGTATTCAATCATTATTAATAAAGGTAAGAAAATAATGTATTTACTAAATCCAATTCCAGAAAAAATCAAAAAGATAAAGATAATAATACAGGAAATCAAAAAATTAACTAATCCACTTGTCACAGTAGAAATAGGTAAAATTTCTCTCGGAAAATAAACTTTTTTTAAAATGTTACCGTTCGCTATAATACAACTTGTCCCCTGCGTAATCACAGTTGTAAAAAAATTCCAGGGAATGAGTGCTGCCATTAAAAACATTGTATAATTCTTTTCTGGTGATTTTAAAATGATTGGAAAAATAATGGC
>CARZYU010000017.1:4954-5799 GCA_949113215.1 uncultured Bacilli bacterium
ACAAGTAGCATTAATAAAGGATTTAGAAAGGACCACAAAATACCAAGAAATGATTTTTTATATTTTCCACGAATTTCCTTTTTAATACTAGTAAATAAAAATTCTCTATATTGATATAACTTTTGAAAAATATTCATACTCTCTTTTTTTCCTTTCTATTGCAAATACTTCTTTTGATTGCTTTCATAATTAATAAGAAAAATTGAGCAATAAACTTAATAAATAAAATCGGGAGTTTCATTGCATTTTTTAAAAATCTCTTTCCTGTTCGAAGAATTTCCCAAAGTAGCTTTCCTGCTTTTTTCGCTTCCTCTACTACGTAAAATTTTTGAGATATATGTCTTAATTTACACTTAATCTGAGTCTTCTTAGTGCTTTCTACAATATCTTTTGGAGTATATTCTGTCCCATAAATTTTTAATCTATATTGTTTTACCATCCAATCATATTGTTCCTTATCAGCAACTAAATATTGAACATATAGTTCTTTAGCAATGTCAACTGGCAAGCTTTTTATCAAACTAGTTGAGCGAAGATGATTTAATTCTTGATTCATATTCTCTCCCATTTGATCTAGCGTAAATTGATTTAAAATTCTCTTACGACAGTTCTTCTTATAATCATCCAACGACTTATTTACCTTCAATAAACCGTCCACATAATTATTGATTTCCTCTTTGCTATAATGTGTATAATAGGCATCTTTTTCCTCTTGTACACATGGAATAATGACTCCTGTCTTTTCATTAATTAGTTCTTTTTGCCCTCCGACATCAGACGAAACAACTGGTACTCCCATTGCTAAAGACTCATAAGACGTTAAGGCCAATCCTTCCTTAATGGAA
>CARZYU010000017.1:5809-9577 GCA_949113215.1 uncultured Bacilli bacterium
TTGCATAAATTTCAGCAGGTTGATCTGTTTTTCCTAAAAAGCGAATGTAAGATTCAATTCCAAGGTCTTTGGCTTTCCTTTTAATTGGATCCAACAAAGGGCCATCTCCCGCCACTACAAAAAGTACGTTTGATTCTCTTTTCACAAACTCTTCAATGATATCGATTAATAAGAACGGTCTTTTTTGATAATCAATTCTAGCAATGAAAGAAATAATAAGCTTATTATCTGGAAGATTATACTTTGCTAATAATTCCTTTCTTGAAAATTTTTTAGGATCAAATTTTTCTTGATCTACTCCTATATATAAGGTATCTATCTGGTCTTCTGGAATTCCAAAATGGGAACACATGATTTTCTCGCTGTTTTTATTACAAAATAGTGTTCGATCAATGATAGAGTGTACAGAAGACGAATCTCTAGAATATCCTCCATTACGGTTATACCATTCTTCCATGTGAATATAATCTAAAATGAGTAAATCCGGATATTTTGCCTTTAAAAAAGGTAATATCATGTATCCAGCTGTTGTATTCGTGTTAAATATAATATCGATTTTACGAGATTCAATCAAATATTGTAAGAAAGACGGCCAATCTTTACGATCCAAGAAAGTCGAAAGATCAAAGACTTCTTCACAAGATTGTTCAAATTCTTGTCTCCAAACATATTCTGTCGGATTTGTCGTTACTAGTGTTACTTCGTACTTTTCATGGTCAATTCGTTTTAAGAAATCCAAATTAAATTTATCTGCTCCACCCATAATCATCCAAGACGTCATTAAAAGGATTCGTCTCTTTTTTCGATTCTTTTTAAATTCTGGGATAACTAAATTTTCTAAATGATCTGGAATCAATTCATAATTATAATTTTCTCTAGGAAATTCAATTGCAAAAACAGGACTCTTAATGTGCGAAGCGGTTTCATCTATCATTTTTTGATTTCTCTTTTGATAATCGAGTGCCCTTTGCAATTCACTTCCTTGTGCTTTCTTACGATACCAGAAGCCATAAAAACTCATATGAATAGGAAATTTCCCCTTTGCCAATAACTTTAGCCATAAGTTCCAATCTTCAAACAAATTTTTTTGATGTATTTCAAATCCATTTACTTCGTAAAAATCTTCTTTTCTAACTAAAGCATGAACGCATAATAAATTTTCTTCCTGCATTACTCTATAATCAAACTGTTTATTCCATAAAAATTCTTGAGATTCGAAATTGACAACATCACTGTAACACCAAGCAGCATCTGGATTAACTTCCATCGTAAAATATGCACATTCCAAGAATGTTTTATCCATGACATCATCATCGTCCAAAAATAACAAATACTTTGTTTTCTGATCACATTTCCTAGAGCCAAAATCTCTAGCTGCAGCTGCTCCCCCATTTTTTTTATGTAACACTGTCACTCTTTGATCTAGTTTTTCTACTTCTTTTAAAATCTTGAGAGATTCTTCATTCGTGGAGCCATCATCCACAATAATCCATTCATAATATGGATAAGTTTGATTAAAAATACATTGCGCTGTTTGAAAAATATTTTTTGTTGGATTCCAGGCTGGTGTAATAATTGAAATAGTTGGATCTTTTTTTTCGTAAGTCCTCACCATTTCTTTTTTACTTCCAGGAACCAAATTATAATTAAATGCCATTTTATTCACTCCCGTTAACTACATAATTTTAAATATTCATCAACTACTTTTTCAGTTGTGTCATCCATTTTCAAATGACCTTGATATAACCAAATGGCACGATCACAATATTTTTTAGCGATCTGCATACCGTGAGTTACAAACACCATAGTTTTCCCTTGCGCTTTTAATTCTTGCATTTTCGCATAACATTTATCCTGAAAGTGTTGATCTCCTACTGCTAAGATTTCATCAATCAATAAAATATCTGCATCTACATTAATTGCAATGGAAAAGGCCAATCTCATATACATACCAGAAGAATATGTTCGAACAGGGTTATCAATAAATTCACGCAATTCAGACCAGTCGATAATATTTTCCAATCTTTCGTCAATCTCTTCTTTCGATAATCCAAAAATAGAGGCATTAAAATAGATGTTTTCTCTTCCTGAAAAATCCGGATGAAATCCAGCACCTAATTCTAACAAAGAAACTAGCTTTCCTTTGGTTTGAATCGTTCCTTTCTCAGGATAAATAATTTGTGTCATTAACTTTAACAAAGTACTTTTACCAGATCCATTTACTCCAATTAAAGCAACTGTTTCCCCTTGATAAATTTTTACACTAATATCTTTTAAGACCAATCTATCTTCATGACGATTTCTATTCCAAAACAAAAGTCTTTCCTTTAAAGTATTAGCTCGATCAAAATAAACTTTAAAAGATTTTGAAACATGATCCACTTGAATTGCTACATTATCATCTATTGTTTTTTTCTTTCGCATTTACGACACTCCATTCCTTTTTTATTATATCATATCAACGTAATTATTCTAGTTTACTTTTCTCAAGTGATTGGAAACCTTTTCTTAGAGACCACCCTTCCAGGTAGATAGAGTATTATGGTAAGGAAGCAATTGCTCCCCCTTATCTCTTTTATCATTTGTTTTAGTGTCTTCTTAGTAAGATACGAAAATAAAATATAATGTTTGATAAAATAAAGTCTTCTTTTAAGGGAAATTTTTTTCATAGAATGATTTAAACATTCCTTGAAATACTCATAATAACCATAGGGATACTTTTGAAAGATTTCCTTAATATTCTTGGTATATCCGTCCTCTAAGTAACTTCCTATTATGATAGGCTCCCTCGTGTGAATCAGAAATCCAGCTGTTTCTTTTTCTAATTTATAGTAAGTTCTCGCTTCCGTTACAAATTTTTCATGGTGTTCTAATTCATAATCATATTTTTTACGATACTTCGCGAAGAAAGTAACGGTCATATCAAAATCAAAGCCATATCGGTTGTGTAAATCCCACAAAGAGACAACTTGTCCTTCTAGAAAAGAAGAAATTGTTTGCCTTGTAACGTTTCCTAAGTCTCTCGGATAAATAATACCACAAATAGTTTGATCTTGTTTTAAGGCCTCATAATCATCGGAAATTCTCTTTAAAGCATTATCTACTAAAGAATCATCACTATCTAATTCAATGGTGATCTCACCTTGTACCTTTTTCATAAGTTCATTGATGGCAGCCATTTTTCCACGATTTTCTTGTTTGAAATAATGAATGATCATTTTCTTTTCTTTGATCCATTTCTTCACTTCTTGTTCTGTCTTATCCGTCGATCCATCGTCCATAATCAACCATTCAAAATCCTGAAACGTTTTATGATTTCGAAGGAGACTTTCGTAAACATTTTGAAGTAATTTCTCCCGATTATAAGTTGCTGTTAATACTGATATTCTCATACTATCCCTCAATTACTTTGATTATATCATGGATGATCTCATCATTACGATATGTTTTCTTCGATTCCTTTTTGGAAGGACTCTTGATGACTTTTTTCATTCCCTCATAAATACCCTTTTCATCATTGGAAACAATGGTTCCTAAATCATAATCTTTTAGGACTTCTCTTGCAGCGGTATCGGTAATTACAATGTTTTTATTCAACACCTTACCTTCTAATAAAACCATCGGGTAGCCTTCGTAATAGGACATCAATATTTGATAATCAGTCGCTTTCATATAGGGATAAGGATTATCGGTAGATCCTAATAAATGGAAGGTTTCATCTAACTTCAAAGTACGAATTTTAGTAGAAAGTTCCTCTCTTAGTGGACC
>CARZYU010000017.1:9587-11071 GCA_949113215.1 uncultured Bacilli bacterium
ATGAACATCGATCAAACGGCCAAGAGCCTTTTGCTCGGTCAATCTACTAACCGATAAAAAGTTGATTTCCTTCTTGGAAAAAGGAAGTTTTACCTTCTCCTTTGCCTTCTTCAAAATCGATGTTCCATCCACATAATTATAGATTACCTGTTTCGAAACTTTATTTTGAGGGAAACACCTTTCAAAAGCTTCCAAATTATCCTGTGAAACAAAGATTAACTGTTGATAGGAACGATAAGCCCTTTTACTCTGTTTCTTCTTTAAGGTTGCTTTCCATCCTGTTCCAAATACTTTTCCAATATCGTTGTGAACCCAGGCAATTTTTTTAACCTTGGAAGGAACACTTAGTAGCCATGTGACAGGTCCTTCTAAAAAAGCGATTTCAACATCGTATTTTCCCTCAAAATGTGTTTCATAAAATTTCTTTCGTAGACTTGGTATTTGAATCATTTTCGAAATTTCTTTTCGTTCTTCTTCTGAAACGTCTTCAAATACTTGATCCTTATAAGAAATATAATGAATGTTCGGATCAAGTTGTTTTTCCAAAGCACCACGATAAAGAGAAAATACCGTAATGTCGTACTTCCCTTTTAAGCAATTGACAATATCAATTAACACACGTTCTGCTCCACCATGTTGCAAACTAGTAATGGCAAAGACGATTTTTTTCATTTCAACAGTTCCTCCCTCTTTTGGCCTAAGAGACAATACAATAAGATGATGATAAGCATGCAAGAAACGTGGAAGAAAGTATATCCACATAAAAATGAAAGTACAATGGCAAAGAAACTAGTAAATAGATAAAAGGCATAAGTAACGTCTATTTTCTTTCTTTTTCTTATAAAAACAACAAGACTTTTTTCTAACATCCATAAAAATGGACCAAAGTAGAGAACAAATCCCAAGATACCAAAATTATAGAGCAAGGCTGGAAGTTCCATTTCCAAAACCATTTCATAGTAATTGGCATGGTATCCATTTCCAAATAAAATACGAAGAGGATCGTGTTGGTATTTTACTAAGTAGGTATGATAAATGAGCTGTTGTATTCTTCTTTCTTTCACTTGTAAATTCCATTCGTTTCCCTTTTGATACAAAGCAAGGAGAGCCTTTTGCTGAGCAGAATCCATAAACTCCTCGTTTATCTCTTTCTCTTGGATCTGTTTGACATATTTGGTTGCATCTCCCGTAATATGGGCTGGTTCTCCTGTTATAGCATCCACTACGACATTTCCTTGATTGGATAAATCTTTTTGTCTTGAAAAAGTTTCAGACTTGGATAAGAACAAAGCTCCTCCCCCAATAAGAAGAAAAAATACAATTGCTACCTTCCAAGAATGTTTCTTGAAGAAATCTCTCACTTTTCCTTTTTGAAATAAGATAAGACATATTCCATAGGCAATTAGAATGAAAGGGAATCCTACTAGGGCGGTTCTAGTTCCAAGAAGGAACATCAAATAAATTCCTATGAGGACAAAAATAAG
>CARZYU010000017.1:11081-13365 GCA_949113215.1 uncultured Bacilli bacterium
TTTAAGCTGTGGAAGTACCAAGCAACTCGTCAAAAGTAAAATAGAACAAACCGAATTTCCAGAAACGTTCCATCCTTTGTAACCGTTTCCATCGATATAAGTATGAGAAGACGTTCCCGTTAGTAAAGCAAGATACAAAAGGAATACATATCCTAATAAAAAACAAAAGATATACTTGGGTAAGTTAGGAAGTTTATTCTTTTTTAACAAACGGTAAATAATATAGAAAAGCGCAATCATATACGTGTAGTTGAATACATATTGAGCTTCACTAAAAAGACCCCCATAAGCACTTCCCGTTAAGTTCTTTTGATAGAGATAAAGATGGCCTAGCGCATAGAGAAAATAAACCATTCCTCCTATTAGGATTTTCTTTCTCTCCTTTTTTTCGGTGATAAAAAGATACAGAAGCAAAATAGCTGGAATAATTGGTCTTAAGATAGCCGTAATTGAAATTTTGAAATTTGGTACATAAGTATGTAATAAAAAACTAGCTGCATCCAAAAAAGGAGAAAGAATCAAGAAGAAATAAAAGAGCGATTCTATACTCCATTTTTTCTTTTCCATATCCATCCTCCTTTAATGATCGATGATTGCATTTCCAAATAAGTGAAATAAGGTTGCTGAAATACGATAGATCGCCTTATTCATATGACGATAATAAAAGTTCTTTTTCCCTTTTTTCTTTTTTAAGTAAACATTCTGCTTCCAATTTGGAAACTTTGTTTCAAGTAATGTATAACCTTCTTCTAAAAACTGTCTTCGTAATTTTTTATCTTTCAAAGAAGTGATACGGTAGAAACTTCTTCCAAAAATATAACGAATGAAGACGTATTCTAATTCTTTTTGATACGTTTCATAAAAACCATTCTTTTTATAATAGTCCAATACTCCTGTTAAAATATCATAAAGTTCTCGCACCTTTGGATTTTGGGTATTCGCAATGGAATCCCCTCTTTGAATGTAATGGTACATGACCTGATCCAAAGAACTTAACTTTTTTACATAAGGAAGATATTGGTAACAAAAGGAGATATCTTCATAACGAAGTCCTTTTGGAAACTCCAAATGATGTTTTTTAATAATATCCATCCGGTAAAGCTTATTCCAGGCAACTACTCTAATATCTACAAAGGGATTGTCTACTATATTAGATTGATCTATAATCACTTTTCCATGATCGTAGTCCCATGAAAAATCACATTCTACTAAATCAGCTTTTTCTTCTTTTGCTTTATTGTATAGTAATTCATACATCTCTTTTTCTACATAATCATCACTATCGACGAATCCAACGTATTCTCCCTTCACATGAGGAAGTGCATAATTTCTTGCATCCGATAAACCCCCATTTTTTTTCTCGAGAGAAACAATCCGTTTGTCTTTTTTTTGAAACTCTTCTATAATCTTCCAAGAATCATCGGTACTTCCATCGTTGACAACTAGAATTTCAATCTCTTGTAACGTTTGATGAATCAAAGAATCCAAACAACGCTCAAGATAGTGTTCCACATTGTAAACTGGTACAATAATACTTACTTTTACCATAGTTAACCTCCTTAGAAGTGTTTGATATAAAACGTCATTGCATGTTTTACGAACCGTTTCTTTATTTTTCGTTTTAGATTGTCACTCAGCAAATCATCGGCGATGTTTCTTTGCTTTAATTCTTTTTCATAATCATTAAAATTCTCTTGATCAACGGTCTTTCCTCTTGCAAGTAGCGAATTGGCTAAAAAACTATAGAAAAACTTCTTCGTTGACTCTGTGATTTCTTTATCCCTCTCTACTCTTTCTTTGAGGCTGTCATAGAGGGCCAAAACATCCCACAAACGTTTTCTTGTCTTTTCCTTATCCTTCGAAGTGGTGATGCTGTTTTCCCGAATCATATAATGATATCCATAATACGCAATCGATGAGACCGACTGTGCTTTTAAAATCACATAAGGGGTCAAGCCAAAATCTTCATGGTATCTTCCTTTGGCATATTCGAATTTTTCTCTTAACCAAAATTTCCTTTGATAGGCATAACAACATGCTGGTTCTAAATAGTAGGATTCAATTAATTTTTGAAAAGCTTCTTCGCCATTCAAATTGGAAAATGTAACCCCCTTACATTTCTTCACTCCGTTTGCCTCATGTAGATAAACCTGGAAACGAATCAGTTCTGGAGCATTGTTCTTTGTAATGGTATGATCTAATACTTCTAATAATCCATCTTCAATGGAATCGTCACTATCTACAAAAAGGAGGTACTCTCCCTTAGCCTTTTTCACACCATAAT
>CARZYU010000017.1:13375-17624 GCA_949113215.1 uncultured Bacilli bacterium
AGCAATATATTTCCCTGTTGCATATTTCAATCCATAATTTCTAGCATCTGATAAACCGCCATTTTCTTTATGAAAAAGACGAAAGCGTTTATCTTTCTTTACAAACTCTTCACAGATGTTACTAGAACTATCCTTACTACCATCATCAACTAAAATCACTTCAAAATCTTGATACGTTTGTTTTTCCATACTTTCCAAACAAGTTCTAATATAGTTTTCCACTTGATAAACTGGAACAATAATACTAAATCTCATACCGTTCCTCCTAGCATTCTTTCTAATTCTATTATATCATCGCTTCACAGCAAAAAAAAGAGGAACTGTCCACTGTTCTCCTTTTCGTAACATCTTATATTAAACTTTCAATCGTCCGTATTACTTCTTCATTGAATTTTTTAGCATTAAACTTTGTTTTAATCGTATACCCACTTTTCACAAAATCCCTCATTGCTTGATAAATCTCTTCTATTTCTTTGTCTACTACAACTCCATATTTACCAGAAACCTCTGTCCTAGCATCCGAAATATCCGTTGTTAAAATCGGTTTCCCAAGAATAAATGATTCTACAAATACAACTGGATATCCTTCGTAATCAGAAGTTAATAAAATAGAATCTGCTAAGCGAAAATATGGATAAGGATTCTTTTTTCTTCCTAAGAAAATAATTTCTTTTTCTAAGCGATATTTTTTTACAAGGTCTTGATACATTTTAGTATCTGGGCCATCTCCCACAAACCATATTTGAAAAGAGATCTTATCTTTTTTCAAACGTTTTGCCGCTTCAATAATGCGAGTTAATTTTTTTTGTCGTTCTTCATGACGACCAATATTCAAAAAAGTGTATGTCTTTCCTTTCATTTCTGAAACGTTTTCTTTCGCTAATCTTTCAATCTTTTTATAATCAATTAAATTATTACAATAAATTGTTCTGTCTTTCATCTCAGGGTAAACAGAAATAAAACTATCTCGTGCAGCTCTTGATACAAAAACGATATGTTTGAATTTATCATAACGTAATTTGGAAAAAAAATCTCTCATTTGGTCTTTATTTTTATAAAACAAATCTAAGTAATCTGCATGTCCCCATAAAGCATTATTTTTAGAAGCCATTCGTGCAACAAAAGAGCCTACTCTAGAGTAAGTTGCAAAAGAACCAGCAAAATCATAACGATGATAGTGTTTCAAGAAAAAATGAATTCTCTTTCCTAAATTAATCACTTTTCGTAAGAAAGAGTTCTTATGTTCACTTGGAGTATAGGAAATCACGTTAATTCTAGGGTCTAAATCTGATAAAAATATACCTCTTTGATGTTCTAATACTAAAGTGATTTCATAATCTCGATTTACTAAATCATTTAGTAAGGTTAATAATGCTGTTTCAATTCCTCCTACACTCATATCATAAGCTGAGAATAAAATCTTTTTCACAATAATCACCTATTTCTTTAATTAAATTATATCATCGCTTGAAAGCAAAAAAAAGAGAAACCATAACGCTATGAATTTCCCTTTGCCAAAAAACCTCTTGGCTTTATACTCTATGATAAAAATTACCAAAATATACATGCGACAAATATTGTAAAGGAAAGCACTGCATTCATTCTCTTTTGTCCCTCTTTATTATATAATAGGAATAGCTATAGTAATGAGGTGGTAGTGTGAAAAAGGAATCCAAACAAAAAAACATGTTCACAAATATTTTCTTAGGTATTAGTTTAGTATTCGTAATCGTCTATTTCATTGTTACGTTAATTAGTAGTTCCAATCAAGTAGATCAAATGAAAACAATTTTATTGGCTGGTATCTTTACGGTCATTACAATCTTCTTTGTTTTTACAGCGATGACCGTCAATAAGAAGGGAACGAGGTATGCCCTATGTGCTTCACTTGGATTTATTTCTTACAGTGTTATCAGTTTACTTTCTACATTAGGAATCCTCACTCTACCGGGGCAAAAAACAGTACCAAACTTTGTAGGTCAGATGTTTACCGAAGCCGTGACTTGGGCAAGTGACAATAAAATATCTTTAGAAGAAACTTACGAATACAGTGATGTTGTAGAGGAATACCACATCATTTACCAAAACGTCATGCCAGAGACACTCACCAAGAAAATAAAAAATTTAAACGTTGTCGTTTCCAGTGGAGCGGATCCTTCAAAAGAAGTTACCATCCCTAACATGATTGGTTGGAAGGCGGAAGAAGTATTAGCTTTCATTAAAAAGAATTTCTTAACCAATGTCGAAGTGGAATTCGTCGTATCGGATAAAACAAAAGATACCGTCATCGAACAAGATGGAACTGGTGCCAAAAAGAGAAATGATCATATTAAATTAACCTTCTCAATTGGAAAAGAAGAAGACATCAAAGAATTTAAAATGGCAAATCTAGTAGGCAAAAGTAAATTTGAAGCAACGTTTTATCTAAAACAACATGGTGTAAAAACGTATGAAACGCCAGAAGATTACAGTAAATACAAACGAGGAAATGTCATGAAACAAAACATCGCAGAAGGAAAAACAGTAAAACCGAAGGAAGATAAAGTCATCATTACCATTTCCAAAGGACAAAAAATCACCGTTCCAGATCTATCCAAAATGAGTGTCAAAGAGATCACCGAATGGATTACAAAAAATCGTTTAAAAATCTCCTTTAAAGAGCAGTACGACGATTCTGTGAAAGAAGGATATCCGATTCAAACAAGTCATAAAAAAGGAGACAGTGTCGAAGAAGGAACCACCATTGAGATTACCGTTTCCAAGGGAAAATTAGCGATGCCTTCCAATCTTTCTTTAAATGATTTTAAAGTATGGGCAGAAAAGTATGGCATTCTTTACATCGAAAATTATGAATTCAACGATAGTGTCGCGCAAGGGGAAGTCATCCATTGGTCTCATAAACCAGGACAAACGATCAAGAATGGAGAACAAGTTACGATTACCGTTTCCGAAGGAGTTGCCGTAGAAGTACCAAACTTTGAAGGAATGAGTAAAAGTTCCATTCAAAAGAAATGTAATAGTTTAGGAATCAACTGCACATTCCAATATCGCTATAGCAATTCTGTGGAAGAAGGAGTTGCTATGGATCAATCGAAGGAAGCTGGTAGCAAGGTTGCGAAAGGAAGTTCTATCGATATTACAATATCCAATGGAAAACGACCAACGGGTGGAAACTCTGGTAACTCAGGTGGAAATAGCGGTGGTAACAATGAACCTGCTCCTCCATCTTGTACAGGCGATGGTACTTATACGTTAGTATTACAACCTAGTTGGGTTACAGGAGGAAGCGCTAATGCGACCATCAGTACCCTTCGTAGTAAACTATCAAGTAAGTATCCCAAAATCACGTTTAACTTTGTAACACGAGATGGAAATCAACCAGCAGGTTATATTCATGAGGACTCCCCTATTACCAATGGTTCTACCATCAAAGACTGTAATACTTACACCATTATTATCAATAATTAATATCCACAATCATTGTGGATATTTTTTTGCGGATGTTTGAAGTTAGTTAACTATAATACAAATGAAAGGAGTGAAAAGATGTCCATTACAAATGAAGATTATTATTTTCAACTATTAAACGATATTAAAAGAACATTAATTGTTACTCGAAATAGAATGATAGAAAATACGAATAAAGAATTAATATTGCTGTATTACAATATTGGTTTAAAACTAATTGAACATAATAAATGGGGTTCCTCCTTTATCGATACTCTAGCAAAAGATTTAAAAATGGAGTTTCCCACCTTAAGAGGAATGTCTGCAAGGAATCTAAGATATATGCAAAAATTTGCTTCTGAATTTGAAAACGATGAATTTTTGCAAGGAGTCCTTGCAAAATTATCTTGGAATCATAACCAAGTCTTATTAGATAGAATTAAAAATAAAACAATTAGAAAATGGTATGCTAAAGAAGCAGTAGAAAATGGTTGGTCCGTTTCAATACTAACTCATCAAATTTCTCTTCACTTATATGAAAGACAGGCATTGCTAGAAAACAAAACAACTAATTTTGATGAAACACTACCATTTCCTAATAACGAACAAGCAAAACAATTATTAAAGGATCCTTATATATTTGACTTTATTCTTGCAGATTATCATACAAAAGAATTAGATATCGAACGAGAGCTAACTACCAATATCACAAAGTTACTATTGGAACTAGGAAAGGGATTTGCTTTTATTGGAAGACAATATCATTTGGAAATTGAGAAAGAAGATTATTATATTGATTTAC
>CARZYU010000018.1:0-5155 GCA_949113215.1 uncultured Bacilli bacterium
TTGTAAAAAAACATAAGAAGGGTAACGGACAAGAAACGGGAGGTATCTTAGAAATTGAAGCACCAATTCATGCCTCAAACGTGATGATGATCGATCCAAAAAGCAAAAAGCGTACTAGAATCGGACATACTATCGACGAAAAAAGCAATAAGAAAATTAGAATTGCAAAAAAATCAAACGAAAAGCTTGATTAGTTGGAAGGAGGGTAATCTAGTCGTTCCAGAATTACAAAAGAAACACAATTATAAGTCAATCATGGAAGTACCAAAAATTGAGAAAATCGTCGTGAATATGGGAGTAGGAGATGCTACGACCAATTCCAAATTAATTGAAGCAGCCGTTGCTGATCTTGCGATTATTACAGGACAAAAGCCTGTCATTACAAAAGCAAAGAAATCAATCGCTGGATTCAAAGTAAGAGAAGGTCAACCAATTGGTTGTATGGTAACTCTTCGTGGAGAAAACATGTACAACTTTATGGATAAGTTGATCTCAATCGGATTACCACGTGTTCGTGATTTTCGTGGAGTTTCTCCTCGTGCCTTCGATGGACGTGGAAACTATACATTAGGAATCAAAGAACAATTGATTTTCTCAGAAATCGAATATGATAACGTTGTAAAAGTGCGTGGAATGGATATTGTGTTCGTAACCACGGCTAAGACAAACGAAGAATCATTTGACTTATTAAGTGCACTTGGAATGCCTTTTAGAAAGTAATGGAGGGTAAACATGGCAAAAAAAGTATGATCATTAAAGCTAATCGAAAGCCAAAATATAACGTACGTGCATACACACGTTGCACACGTTGTGGAAGACCTCACGCTGTTATGAGTGAATTTGGGATCTGCCGTATTTGCTTTCGTGAATTAGCGTACAAAGGACAAATACCAGGAATTAAAAAATCAAGTTGGTAGACTGGAATTTGGAAAGGAGGATTTATTTATGGCAGTTGTAACAGATACGATTGCAGATATGCTAACAAGAATGCGTAATGCCAATCAAATGCGTTATGAAGAAGTGAGCGTTCCTGCATCAAAATTAAAGTTAGAAGTTGCAAGAATTTTAAAAGAAGAAGGATTCATTCAAGATTATAAATTGGAAAAAGATACTACCCAAGGTACGATCGTAATTACGTTGAAGTATGCAGAGAACAAAGAAAGAGTCATTACTGGATTAAAAAGAATTTCAAAACCAGGACTTCGTGTTTATGCAAAACAAGGGGAAATTCCTAAAGTATTAAACGGATTAGGAATTGCCATCATTTCTACTTCAAAAGGAATTATGACAGACAAACAAGCAAGAAGCGAAAATGTAGGTGGAGAAGTTTTAGCTTACATTTGGTAAAAAATGATAAGGAGGTGTCAATATGAGCCGTATCGGAAATAGAAAGATTGAAGTTCCTGCAGGAGTTACCGTAGAAGCAAATGAAGAAACAATCAAAGTAACTGGACCAAAGGGAACCTTAACAACACATGCTGCTAAGAATATTACGTTAACACAAGAAGAAAATACGATTACTGTCACAAGAGCAAACGAAGAAATCAAGACCAAAGCAATGCATGGAACGATCAACGCCAACGTTCAAAATATGATCGAAGGTGTTACCAAAGGATTCCAAAAAGCTCTTGAAATCATTGGTGTCGGTTATCGTTTTACGGTAAAAGGAAACCAATTAGTCATCAATGCTGGTTATTCTCATCCCGTAGAGATGAATATTCCAGAAGGATTAACGGTAACAGGTGTTAGTAACACGGAAATTACGATATCTGGAATTGATAAAATCAAAGTTGGAGAATTTGCTGCGAACGTTAGAAAAGTTCGTCCGCCTGAACCTTATAAGGGAAAAGGAATTCGTTATAAGGATGAACATGTTCGTCGTAAAGAAGGAAAGAAAGCTGCAAAATAGTAGGAAGGGAGAAAGTAAGATATGATTAAGAAAGAATCTCGTAATAAAATGCGTGAAATCAGACATGCACGTGTCAGAAGCAAGATTTCTGGAACAGGTGAAATTCCAAGACTTAGTGTCTATCGTTCAAATACAGGAATCTATGCGCAAATCATCGATGATGAAACATCGACAACACTAGTTTCTGCTTCCTCATTAGATAAAGAATTGAAATTAAAGAATGGTAGTAATGTTGAAGCAGCCAAAGAAGTTGGAAAATTAGTTGCTGAAAAAGCAAAAAAAGCCAACATTACGAAAGTCGTATTTGATAGAGGAGGATACCTTTATCATGGTCGCGTTGCAGCACTTGCAGATGCTGCTCGTGAAAACGGATTAGAATTCTAATAGGAGGGTAATATGCAAAATAGAAACAATACCCCTAAAGAGAAACTATACGAAGAGTTAGTCGTTGAGATCAAAAGTGTCACCAAAGTTAACAAAGGTGGACGTCAACGTCGTTTTTCCGCATTGGTTGTCGTTGGGGATAAAAAAGGTAGCGTAGGATTTGGTCTTGGAAAGGCAAATGAAGTACCAGATGCAATTAAAAAGGCCATTCAAGCTGCTAACAAAAATATGATTAAGATCACTTTGATGGATGGAAGAACCATTTCTCATGAAGCAATTGGTGAAAACGGAGCTGCTAGAGTTATGTTGAAACCTGCTGCTGCTGGTACTGGAATCATTGCTGGTGGAGCTGTTCGTGCTGTCCTAGAATTAGCTGGAATCCACGATATTTTATCAAAATCACTTGGAGCAAGAACCAAATTAAACATGGTTACTGCAACGATGAATGCTCTAAAATCAATTAAAACTCCAGAAGAGGTAGCTCGTCTTCGTGGAAAAACGGTAGAGGAGATATTGAAGTAGTATGAAGTTACATGAATTAGAAAAAAATATCGGTGCTACTAGTCCAAAGAAACGTGTTGGACGTGGTGGTGCAAGTGGATTAGGTAAAACAAGTGGTCGTGGAGAAAAAGGACAAAAAGCTCGTAGTGGTGGAGGAGTTCGCCCTGTATTCGAAGGTGGACAATTACCACTTTATCGTCGCTTACCAAAAAGAGGATTCAAAAATGCACTATTGGTACTGTCGTAACACCTGCTTTGTTAAAAGAAACAGGTATTGTAAAAAAACAATTGTGTGGAATTAAAGTTCTTGGAGATGGAACGTTAGAAAAGAAACTTACCATCCAAGCACATAAATTTTCCAAAACAGCACAAGTGAAGATCGAAGAGTCAGGAAGTAAAATAGAGGTGATCTAAGATGTTTGCCACTCTAAAACAACTATTTACTCCTACGAATAAAGATCTTCGTCATCGATTTTATTTCACCTTATTCGTCTTAATGATCTTTATTCTAGGAACGTTCATTAGAGTTCCGGGAACACAAGATTTAACAAGCAATATGGGATTTTTGGAACTGATCAACATCATGGGTGGAGGAGCACTTAAGAATTTTTCCATCTTTGCCCTAGGGGTCATGCCTTACATTACGGCATCGATCATCATGCAATTATTGCAGATGGACATCATTCCTTATTTCTCAGACTTATCCAAGCAAGGATACGTTGGAAGACAGAAGTTAAATCAAATTACAAGATACATGGGAATTGCCTTTGCCTTCATTGAAGGATATGCCTTTTCCTTTGCCGTCTTAGGAAAGAGTGCTTCTATTGTAGAGTACTTATACATTTCTTTGGTCTTAACGGCAGGAACTGCATTTCTTCTTTGGTTAGGGGATCAAGTATCGCAAAAGGGATTAGGAAATGGAATCAGTATGATCATCATGGCAGGAATTATTGCGACCTTACCTCAGATGTTCATCGAAGCGTTCTCTAGTTTGGTGAAGTTCACCGGGGCAAGAGAAGCAACGCTAGGAATCATTGGTTTCTTAGTCTTCTTACTTGTTTATTTGATTATCGTGGTAGGAGTCGTATTCGTTCAAGAATCCGAGCGAAGAATTCCGATTCAATATGCAAATAAATCAAGTGCAGGATTCAATGCAAAGCAATCCTTCATGCCAATTAAAATCAATTCGGCAGGAGTGATGCCCGTGATCTTTGCATCGAGTTTGATTTCCATTCCAGGAATCATCGCTCAATTTATCAAGAACGATGGATTCAGTATCTTCGTTCAGAAATACCTAACTTATACCACTCCAGTTGGTTTCATCCTTTATGTCGTACTGATTTTCCTTTTTGGATATTTCTATACGTTCATTCAAATGAGACCGGAAGAGTTATCGAAGAATTTACAAGAAAGTGGTGGCTATATTCCAGGAATACATCCAGGAAAAGAAACCGAAAAATACGTGAAACAAGTGTTATCTCGTCTTAGTATTTTTGGTTCTCTCTTCTTAACGATTATTGCTGCACTACCAATTATCTTTGCAAAGTTTTCTTCGATGCCAACGACAGTTACGATTGGAGGAACAGGACTCTTGATCGTAGTTGGAGTTGCTCTTGAAGTGTATAAGCAATTAGAAGGAAGTTTGCTTGCTAGAGGTTACAAGCAAAACTATAGTAGACGATGAAGAATATCATCTTTATCGCTCCTCCTAGTGCTGGGAAGGGAACGTATGCAAGAATTCTTTCGGAAACTTATAAGATTCCTCACATTTCGATGGGATCCATGTTGAGACAAGCAGCCAAACGTCCAGATGAACTTGGAACTTATTTACAAGAAGCAATGGCTCATGCCGAACTCATTCAAGATGAGATTGTCTATCAAGTTTTAAAAGAACGGCTAAAAGAAAAAGACTGCAAAAAAGGTTATATCTTAGATGGATTTCCAAGAACCAAAAATCAAGCAGAAGAATATGAGAAAATCTTAAAAGAGTTGAAAAAAGAATTGGGTGTTGTCTTTGTCATTGATATTGACAAAGAGACTCTCGTCTCTAGAGTAACTGGAAGACGTACTTGTGAGAATTGTGGAGCAATCTATAATTTGAATATAGAAGCAAGTCTACCGAAGAATTCTTCGATTTGTGATAACTGTGGAAAAGAACTCATTCAAAGACAGGATGATAACTTGGAAACGTTTGAAGCAAGATATCAGACTTATTTAGAAGAAGAAAAAGCTCTGATTGCTTTTTATAAAAAGAAAAAAGTTTTATACCATTTGAATGGCAATTTAGCAAAAGAAAAAGTGATCAAAAAAATGGAAACAATTTTGATGGAGAAAGGGAAGAAAAATGATAACGATCAAAAG
>CARZYU010000018.1:5165-17600 GCA_949113215.1 uncultured Bacilli bacterium
TTAAGACAAGCTGGGAAAATTGTCTATATGACACATCAGCATCTTCTTCCTTACATCAAACCAGGAATCACAACCAAAGAGTTGGATCAAATTGCAGAAGAATTCATAAGAAGTCAAGATGCAACGCCATCGTTCAAAGGATACGAAGGATTCCCTTGTACGTTATGTACGAGTATCAACGATCAAGTTGTCCATGGGATTCCGGGAAACCGCAAACTAAAAGAAGGAGATATCATCTCCATCGATATAGGAGCTTGCTACAAAGGTTACCATGGAGATTCCGCTTGGACGTATGCCGTTGGGAAAGTAAGTGCTTCCGTAGAACAGTTACTAAAGGATACCGAACAGTCTCTCTATGAGGGCTTGAAAATGGTAAAACCGGGAAATCATATCGGCGATATCGGGCATGCGATTGAATCTTATGCCAAAGCGCATCATTTGGGAGTTGTCGTAGAATTGGTTGGTCATGGAGTAGGAACTTCCGTTCATGAAGATCCTGATGTTCCAAACTATGGAATAGCAGGAACAGGACCAATATTAAAAGAAGGAATGGTCATTGCCATTGAACCAATGTTAAACTTAGGAAGTCCAGACATCTATCTTTGTGAAGATGATTGGACGATTGAAACAGAAGATGGATTACCGTCAGCCCATTTTGAGCATACGGTAGCCGTCACGAAAGATGGATATCTTATTCTAACAGGAGAGTGATAACATGGCTAAAGAAGACACAATTGAAATTGAGGGAAAAGTCCTAGAGATCATTCCCGGTGGTAAATTCAAAGTTCAACTAGAGAATGGACACATTGTGGAGGCCCACGTTTCTGGTAAAATACGAATGAATTACATTCGCATCTTACCGGGGGATACCGTAATGATTGAATTATCACCATATGACTTAACACGTGGGCGTATAACCTATCGAAAATAATAGGAGGTAATAATTATGAAAGTAAAACCATCAGTAAAGAAAATGTGTGCGAAATGTAAAATCATCAGACGTAAAGGACGCGTTATGGTAATTTGCGAAAATCCAAAGCACAAACAAAGACAAGGTTAATTAGGAGGTGTATTTATGGCACGTATTAAAGGTGTAGATATTCCAAATGACAAACATTTAGGAATTTCATTGACTTACATTTATGGAATTGGAAGAAATTTAGCAAAGACAATTTGTGACAATGCCAAAGTAGATAGTGAAAAGAAAGTATCAGAGCTCGACAACGACGAGTTAGGAAGAGTTCGTGACGAAGTAGGAAAATACTTAACAGAAGGTGACCTACGTCGTGAAGTTAATATGAACATCAAAACAAAGATGGAAATCAATTCTTACGAAGGAACTCGTCACAAAAGAGGACTTCCAGTAAGAGGACAAAGAACCAATCGAAATGCTCGTACTCGTAAGGGTAGAGGTAAGACAGTAGCAAATAAAAAGAAAGCTTAATATCATTTTGTGAAAAGGAGGTATACTTATGGCTTATAAAACAAGAAAAAGAAAAGTAAAAAAGAATGTGCCTGAAGGTGTTGCACATATTCATTCAACATTCAACAATACCATTACAACCATTACAGACAAAGAAGGTAATGTCATTAGCTGGGCATCCAGTGGTGCTCAAGGATTCAAAGGAAGTAAGAAGTCAACTCCATTTGCTGCTGGAGTTGCTGCCGAAGCTTGCGGAAAAGCTGCTTATGACCTTGGAATGCGTAAATGCGAAGTATTTGTGAAAGGACTTGGTCCTGGACGTGAAACAGCAATTCGTTCACTTCAAACGGCTGGACTAGAGATTACAGCAATCAATGATGTTACACCAATACCACATAATGGATGTCGTCCACCAAAACGTCCACGTGGATAAGAAAAGGGAGGTTAGTAACATGTTACAATTTGAAAAACCAGTATACAAAATAAAGGATTATGTAGAAAACAATTTTTATGGAAAGTTCGAATTAGAACCACTTGAAAGAGGTTTTGGTATGACGCTTGGAAATGCGCTTCGTCGTGTTATGCTATCATCTCTTCCAGGAGCTTCGATTACGACCGTAAAGATTGATGGAGTGATGCACGAATTTCAAACGATCGACGGAGTGATGGAAGATGTTACATCAATCATCCTCAACTTAAAAGGTGTCGTTGTGAAGAATCATTCGGATGAAACAAAGACAATTCGTCTTACTGCGAAAGAAGAAGGACCAGTCACTGCCGGTATGATTGAGCACGACGCCGATGTTGAAATCATGAATCCAGATAAGGTCATTGCTACCCTTGCTAAAGGTGGAGTTTTGAATATGGAAATGACAGTAAGCAATGGTCGCGGATATGTAAGAAGCGAAGAAGTAAAGAAACAACTCGATACGAAGAAAGCTGGGGTCATTGCAATTGATGCTTTATATTCTCCAATCGAAAGAGTTTCTTACGAAGTAGAAGATGCCCGTGTTGGACAAAATGAAAACTACGATAAGTTAGTGTTGGAAGTATGGACAAATGGTTCTTGTAAACCAGAAGAAGCAGTTGCTCTCGCTTCCAGAATCTTAATCGAACATTTTAACTTACTTACGGACTTAAGTAAAATTGCCGATGTAACGGGACTTATGATTGAAAAGACCGAAGATCCAAAAATGAAAGCTTTGGAAACTTCAATTGAAGATTTGGATTTCTCAGTACGTGCTTACAACTGTTTAAAACGAGCAGGAATTCACACATTACAGGATTTGGTAAATCGAAGTGAAACAGACATGATGAAAATTCGCAACTTAGGAAAGAAATCACTTAAAGAAGTACTTGATAAAATTAAGGAATTGGGACTCATCTTACGAGATGAAGACTAGTAGTAAGGAGGAAAAAACATGGCTTATAGAAAATTAGGACGTACCTCAAAACATCGTAAAAGCATGCTTGGAACACTTACGAAGCAATTAGTAATGAACGAAAGTATCGTAACGACTGAAACAAGAGCAAAAGAAGTTCGTAAATTTGCTGAAAAAATGGTAACTTACGGAAAAGATGGAAGCTTAGTTGCTCGCCGTAAAGCTCTTGCAATGGTTCATAACGATAACACGGTTGTTACAAAAGTATTCGATGTTTTAGCAAAGCGTTATGAAACAAGAAATGGTGGATATACAAGAATCCTTAAGATGGATGAACGTCGTGGAGACGATGCTTTAATGGTAACCCTTGCTTTATTACCAGAAGAAGTAAAAGAAAAAACCGAAAAGAAACCAAAGAAAGAAGCTAGTAAATAGCTTTTTTTGTATGTTATAATGACCGTAGGAAGGTGATTTGGATGAAAGCACTCGTAACAGGAGCCTCAAGTGGAATTGGCCGGGAAATAGCCCTTTATTTAAGTGAACTGGGATATGACTTAATTCTAGTTGCCAGAAATCGTGAAAGCTTAGAAGAATTGCGAACGCATCTTCGCACCAACGTAAAAATCATCATTTTAGATCTTGCCAATGAAGAAAAAGTAAAAGATCTTTATGTCTTATGCAAAAACGATGAGGTGGATGTTTTAATTAACAATGCTGGCTTTGGAGATTGTGGCAGATTTGTCGATACCGATCTTCCGAAAGAACTCAATATGATCGATGTCAATATCAAGGCGGTTCATATTTTAACAAAACTATTCTTAAAAGATATGAAGCGAAAGAACAATGGTTATATTTTAAATGTTGCTTCAACAGCAGCTTTCGTACCAGGTCCCTTGATGGCAACTTATTATGCGACCAAAGCTTACGTTTTAAGACTGACAGAAGCCATATGGGAAGAATTAAGGCGTACCAGTAGCAACGTCGTGATCTCTTGTCTTTGCCCTGGTCCAGTTAGAACCAATTTTGATAGGGTGGCTGGCGTAACGTTTCATTTGAAGAGTCAAGATGCCAAAACCGTTGCAAGGTATGCCATTGACGAGATGTTTCAACGAAAAACAGTTATTATTCCAGGAACCAAAATGAAATTCGTGAAATTTTTTAGCAGATTTTTATCGGATAAACGTTTAGCAAAAATCACTTATAAAATCCAAAGAAAGAAGATAGGAGAGTAAAAAAGATCTTTCCTTTTTTTATGGAACGAATTATAATAGACAATAGTTTTATCAAAAGGAGGTAGCGTATGAATCGGGTTTTAAGATGCGTTCATTTGAATTATCCTCCTGTCTTTGAAAAATTGGACTTGTCGGTTGAAAAAGGAACTATAACTTCGATAGTAGGCTCTAATAATTGTGGTAAAACAACATTAATAAAACTTTTATCGGGTTTTCTCCCTACTCATGAGATGATTTGCTTTGGACATGCTTATGCGGAAATGGAAAACAAGGCGGAGTGGTATCGTACGGTACAAGTTATTTTTGCAAAACAAGAATTTATCTTTCTTCGCCCTACCGTATTGGAAGAATTATTATTTCCTCTTGAAAATTCTTGTGTTGATCCAAACGAAATGAAAGAGAAAGCAATGAAATGGGGAAAAGAATTTCAATTAGATTCTCTCTTTTCCAAACATCCAAGAGATTTAGATTACTTTTCCAAGTTGCGACTTAAAATTGCGACTTCTACGATCATCGAACCAGAGGTTTTATTACTAGATGAACCTTTCTTTTCTTTAAATGAGAAAGAAAGAATGAAGTTGATTGTTTTTTTGCATCGATTAAAGAAAAAGGGAATAACGATTGTTTTTACAACCAATCATTTGGAAGATACCCTTTACTCCGATCAGCTATATCTTTTAGAAAAAGGGAAGGTTAGCTTGAAAGGAACACCTCTTGAGGTTTATCAAAAGGAAGAGGAAGTATCACACATGGGATTATCCCTTCCCTTTTTTGCAGACTTATCTAGTAAATTAAAGTTTTACAATTTATTAGATGAAATCATATTGGATGAAGAGAAGTTGGTGGATACATTATGGAAATAACGGTAGCAAATGCCACATGCGGAAATGTTCAAAATATAACGTTCTCACTCACAACCAATCAATTGACAGGAATTTTGACTGATCATTTGGAAGTGTTGGATTTGTTTCGAGGAGAAAACATCGAAAAGGGAACCATCCATTACAAAGGAGTTCCAGATTGCAAAGACGATCCTCTTCTTTGGAAAAACCAAGTCGCCTTTTTATCGGTATTTGAAACAGAACCAAATCTGTCGACGGTAAAAGAATGGATTCGTTGGTATTGTTACGAATATGATATTCCTCTTTCTAACTTGGATGAAGTGGTTGCAGATTCGTTTGAAACAATGGAATTAAGTCAGGATCTACTTATAAGAAAGTGGAGCACCTTATCTTCTAGCGAACAATTTTGGATACGCCTGGCACTTATCACGATCAGGAATCCTAAAGTTCTCATTTTAGAAGAACCTTTTTCGGTACTGGATGACAAGGGTAAGGAAAAGCTTAAGAGAAAATTAAAGAGATTATCCGAAAAACCAGGAAGAATCATTTTAATTGGAAGTCGTAACTCCGATACGATTGCCGAAACTTGCGAGAAGGTCATTCTTTTTTTCCACCATTCTTGTGTAAAAGTGGGGAAAACAAACGAATTATTCACCGAAGATGTGGAAAGTCTCATCGAAAAAGGTGTGACCTTACCAAAAACGATTTCTTTTGTCCACAAGGTGAAGCAAGAAAAGAAAATAAGACTGATGTATCAAATTGATATTCTAGATGTCATAAAGGATGTGTACAAGCATGTATCTACCAAATGAGAAATATTTCTCGCTTCATTTTCATTCTTTTTTCTTTAGTATCCTTCTTTCTTTTATTTCCATCTTTGTGTTTGGGAATCCATGGTTTTTCTTGTGTTTGGAGGCTTATTACTGTTATCATAATTATCGTAGAAAGGATTCTTCTCGTTGGTATTTCTTTTCCCTCTTTTCGGTCATTCTGTTGGGGCTCTGTTTTTACTTTTCCCCTTTGTTAGTGGTTTATCGAATGGTTCTATTTGGTAAAGTTATTTACTATTTATTTGAAAAATTGCTACCATCCGCCAAACATCGTTTACAAGAGAGACTTTACTATCCTCTACTAGATGGGAATCATCTGGAATCTTTTGTTTTTTTCTTTCATGGACCAAAGATCTTTTTCGAAGAATATCAGAGCTTGACGAAGGTTCCTTTTTTCAAGGAACGATTCTCTTTTGCAAGAAGTATTACAAAGCAACGACTTCTTTCCCTTAGAAAAACCTATGAACTGTGTGGTTATGGAAGCAATCGGAAAAGAACAGTGTTAGGCGAAGAATCTTTTTGTTCTTTTGATTTCTTTTACTTATTGATGAATTTTTGTTTTTACTATTAGCTATTCTACTAAGGAGATGGTAAGATGCGTTATAAAATCGTTTTTTCCTACGATGGAAGTTATTTTGCAGGATACCAGGTTCAACCAGGACTTAGAACCATCCAAGGAGAATTGGAAAAAGCCCTTTTTTCGATCAATAATCAAACAAAAACACTTATTCAATCTTCGGGAAGAACGGATAAAGGAGTACATGCTCTGATGCAAGTAGCTCATGTCGATTTGGATATCTCTATTACGGAAAAGAAATTAAAAAGAGCACTCAACAGCAACCTTCCAGAAGACATTCATGTGATTTCCACTGAAGTTGTGGAGAAAGACTTTCATGCACGTTATTCGGTTGTGGAAAAAGAATACGAATACTATTTTCACATAGGAGAATACAATCCTTTGGAGAGAAACTATGTCTATCAATGTTGTCATCCTCTGAACATTGATGCAATGAAGGAAGCACTGAAAGTTTTCATTGGTGAACATGATTTTAGAGCCTTTGTCACCGAAAACAGTGATAAAGAGAATTGTGTTCGTACGATTTATGAAGCAAAACTTGAACAAGTAGGAGCAGAAAAATACTGTATTTCGTTCAGGGGTACGGGATTTTTACGTTATCAAGTTCGAAATATGGTTGGAATATTATTCAAGGTTGGAGAAAATAAATTATCCACCAAAGATGTGGAAAATTATTTAGAAGGAAAAGATCGTTCCAAAGGAGGAGTGACTGCTCCAGCCGTTGGACTCTATCTAAAAAAAGTGACTTATTGAAATGAAAAACACTGTCGCAGCAACGAATTATGACTATTTTTCGTTGACTTCGCATAAATAGTTTAGTATAATCTTAATCGGTACATTAATTATCCCATAGATTGTCCTTACTTGATTCCGGCTTGTAAGGTCAAAAAGAAGGAGAAAGTTTATGACAAGTTACATGCAAAAAAAAGAAACTGTAGAACGCAAATGGTATGTCATCGACGCAGAGGGACAACCTCTAGGACGTGTTGCTAGTAAAGCTGCTGTCTTATTGCGTGGAAAACATAAGCCTACGTTCACTCCACATATTGATTGTGGTGATTACGTTATCATTATCAATGCAAAGAAAGTGGAATTAACAGGAAACAAATTAGAAAACAAAATGTATTACAATCACTCTATGTATCCAGGTGGATTAAGAGAAAGAAATGCAAAGACGATGAGAGAACAATATCCAATCGAAATGATGGAACGAGCTGTCAAAGGTATGCTTCCACACAATCGTTTGGGACGTCAAATGTATAAAAAATTATTTGTTTACGAAGATGAAAAACATTTACATGAGGCACAAAAGCCTGAAGTAATTGGTTTGAAGTAAGGAGGGTAAGGACATGGCAAAAGAAAAGAAAAACGTATATACAGGAACTGGTCGTAGAAAGACGAGTGTTGCTCGTGTTACATTAACTTCTGGAAAAGGTAAGATTACCGTAAATGGAAGAGATGTCAATGAGTATTTCCCATATGAAACTTTAGTAATGGATCTTACTCAACCACTTGATTTAACGAACACAAGAGATATGTTTGATGTGGATGCTTCTGTCACAGGTGGAGGATTCCAAGGTCAAACGGGAGCCATTCGTTTAGGAATTACAAGAGCGCTTTTGGATTATGATAAGACAACAGCAAGTGATTCAGAAAATAGTTTCCGTAAAACACTTAAAACAGCAGGATTCATCACAAGAGATGCTCGTAAGAAAGAACGTAAGAAACCAGGATTAAAGAAAGCACGTCGTGCACCACAATTTAGTAAACGTTAATTACGTATCAAAGTTTTCGAAAGGTTCGCATTGGCGAACTTTTTTGTGTTCAGTTCGAGGAAAGAAGGCCACATGGATCCTTCGTATGGTATACTAAATTTAAGAATAGATAAATAATAATTTGGAAAGAGGTGATAACATGAGAATATTAACAAAATAAGTTGGGCATAAACTTTGATTATGCCGAAAAAGGGAGGCATAATATGTTAGAAATAAAAGATTTAAGTGTATCTATTAACGATAGATATTATATAAAAAATTTAAACTTAACATTAAATAATGGTGATAAGCTCGCTATTATTGGTGAAGAAGGAAATGGGAAGTCTACTTTATTAAAATCCATTTTAGGTATATGTGAATATGCAGAGGTAACAGGAGATATTGATTTTAAAGGTAATCGAGTTGGTTATTTAGAGCAATCTATCAATGATGAAAATATTGACAAAAACGTTTATGATTTTTTATTTGCAAATGAAAATGATTATTATAATAAGATTAGCAATTTATACAAATATCTAGATTTCATTCATTTAAGTGATGAAATATTAAAACAAAAAATAGGTACATTATCTGGTGGAGAAAAAGTAAAAATTTGTATCCTAAGGCTATTATTAAATGAATATGATATTTTATTTTTAGATGAACCTACGAATGATTTAGACATGGAAACATTGGAATGGTTAGAAAAATTCATTAATCATACCGATAAACCCATTATGTATGTTTCTCATGATGAAACATTATTATCTAATACTGCAAATATGATTTTACATCTTGAACAAATCATGAAAAAAACGGATTGTAGACACACGTTACGGAAAGTCGGTTATGACACCTATGTTGAACAAAGACTTAGAAGTTTAGAACATCAAACACAAGTTGCAAGATCTGAGAAAAGAGAGTTTAACAAACAACAAGAAAAATTGCAAAGAATCATGCAGAAAGTGGAATACCAGCAGAATACCATTTCAAGAAGTGATCCCCATGGCGCTAAAGTTTTAAAAAAGAAAATGCATTCTTTAAAATCACAAGAAAAGAAAATGGATCATATGGAATTAACCGAAGTACCAGATGTTGAGGAAAGTATTCATTTCTTTTTTGAGGATGTTGATATTCCAAAAACAAAAAACGTTATTAATCTAAAGATAGAACAATTAAAGGTCTTTGATAAAACGTTATCTAAAAATATAAAATTGGATGTGATTGGTAATACTCATCTATGTATTATTGGAAAAAATGGTGTAGGAAAGTCAACATTAATGAAAATAATTTATCAGGAATTAAAAGACAGGACCGATATTAGGGTTGGATATATGCCACAAACATATGATGATATTCTAAATGATTATGAATATGTATTGGATTTTATTGCCCCACATGGTAATAAAGAGGAAATGACCAAGGCAAGAATGCTTTTAGGTAATATGAAATTTACTAGAGAAGAGATGCTTAGTAAAATAAAAGATTTGAGTAATGGGACAAAGGCCAAACTATTTCTTGTGAAATTGGTATTAGATAAGTGCAACGTTTTGATACTCGATGAGCCTACAAGAAATGTTAGCCCTTTATCCAATCCAGTGATTCGAAAAGTTTTAAGGGAATATCATGGGGCGATTATCAGTGTATCTCATGATCGAAAGTATATTAACGAAGTTATTGATCATTTATATACTTTAACACCAAAAGGATTATTAAAAGAAAAATAGATATTTTGGTACAATAAATATAACAAATGACACTGGAATCATTAGGAGAAATGATTATGAAAGAAGTAAAGAGAGAAGAACGAAATGAAAATTTAATAAGAGAACTATTAAAAGTTTGGGAAAGTTCTGTAAGAGCAACCCATGAATTTTTATCGAAGGAAGAAATATTAGAAATTAAGAAATATGTTCCAGAAGCATTAAGTAGTATTTCTCGCTTAATCGTTGAGACAGATGAAAATGACAATCCTATTGCATTTATGGGAATCGAAGATACCAAACTAGAAATGTTATTTATTGCTTCTAAATGTAGAGGTATGGGAATTGGTAAAACAATGCTTTTATACGGGATAGAAAACTATGGTATAAATGATCTTGCAGTGAACGAAGATAATCTACAAGCAAAGGGTTTTTATGAACATATGGGATTTAAAGTTTATCAGAGAAATGAATTAGATGATCAAGGAAAACCTTATCCCGTTTTGTATATGAGATTAGAAAAATAAATAACAATGTAGTAGGAGATTTTCCGTATGGTAGAGTTTAAAAAAATAAGTGAATTTCCCAAGGGAACGTTATATCAACAATTGGTGGATGCTTATTCCTTTGATCCCAATTGTCAAATAGCTTGGGACGAGATGTGGAAAGAATACGATCATTTCTTTTATGAAAATTTAGATTCCATTGCAGATAAGTACGCCTTTGTAACAGTAGTGGATGGAATTGCAGTTGGACATATCACATGGGATCCAAGAAATAGACCTGATTCTGTATCCATTGGACATAACTGTATCTTATCAGAATGGAAAGGTAGAGGATATGGAAAAATTCAATTGATGGAAGCTGTTCGAAGAATCAAAGAATACAATGTAAAAAAGATAATCGTAACAACGAATGAAATGATGTTACCAGCTCAAAAAAATTATGAAAGCGTCGGTTTTATAAAGGTATCAGAAAGAATGAATAAAGAAACCCCATTTGCTGGAAATGATATTGATTATGAGATGGTATTAGAATCAAAATGTTAAGTTTTGGAAAACTCCAGTTTTGTTTCGTGTAAAAAATGACTTTTACATTATAGAATTGATGTGAAAGGAGAAGAAGATGAATCAAGAAAAAATAGGAGCATTTATTGCTGCCTGCAGAAAAGAAAAAAAGATAACGCAAGCAGAGCTGGCAGAACAATTAGGAGTAACCGATCGCTCTGTTAGTAATTGGGAAACTGGTAAAAACATGCCAGATCTATCTTTGTTCAAACCATTATGTGAAATACTTGGTATTACCATAAATGAATTGTTAAGTGGAGAAAAACTAAATAAAAATAATTATCAAGAAAAATGGGAAGAGAATATCGTGAGTACCATTGATTATTCAACAAAAAAAATAAAGGCCTATAATCAAGTGATTTCTCTCATTCTAATCATCTTTGGTTTATTTGTTTCCATATCTTCCATTATGATTTTTCCAAGTGAAAGTAGTTGGAGTTCTATTTATTCTGTTTTTGGAATTATTTTATTTATGATTGGTATTTCAAGAATCCTTCATAAAATGATATGGTATAAAAGACTATTATTGATAATCATTATTTTTGTTGGAACTATGGGAATTCTATTATTTACCGATTATATCAATGTTAAGAAGAATCAAGAGGCTCCCATGTTTCGTTTTGAAACAACGATGACAGGAAATGTGATTTATTACGATACTTTGTTTTATGATGTATACCGATGTAATTTCGATGAAGAAAAAGAGTATTGGGTAATTGAAAAAAATAGTAATCCTACCATAGAGGAATTAATTCATTACTGTAAATAAGGTGCATAACATTTAATAAATTCAAAGATTTTTTCTTTTTATGACAAAAGTGTAAGGAAAGAAGGATTGAAAGAAAAGGAATTTTTTTGCTACAATAAAGAAAAGAGGAATGTGATAATATGCAGTACCTTCCTGATACCAAGGAGAAGTGGAAAGATCTTCTTTTCAAAATCGTAATTCTTTTTGCCATTGGTGGCGTTTTTGGTTGTGTCTATGAAACGATTCTTTGTTGGTTTCAACGAGGTCATTTTGAAAGTCGGCGTGGCGTCATTTATGGACCTTTTAATCCGGTGTATGCCTTTGGTGCCGTTGCCATGTATTTAGTGTTACGGAATTTTAAAAAACCACTTTCGATCTTTTGTTTTTCTGCCCTGACGGGAGGCGTGGTGGAATATATTTGTTCCTTCGTACAGGAAAATCTTTTTGGGACATTTTCTTGGAATTATACAAAGTATTTTATGAACTTCCATGGTAGAACTAGTTTATTTCACATGTTAGCTTGGGGATTTATGGGACTTGTTTTTATGGAAGTATTTTATCCTCTCATTGAAAAGGGTCTCTCTCGTATTCCTTTGAAAGCAAGATCAATTTTGGCATGGACGTTATCTGCTGTGATGTTCTTTGATATGGTAATTTCTTCGGTTGCCACAATCCGCTATAATCAAAGAGCGAAACATATTCCTGCTCGGAACTTTTTTGAAATCTATCTGGATGAATACTATCCTGATGAATTGATCGATCGTGTTTATCCAAACAAGAAAAAAATTCCCGGAAAGGGAATTCATATTAAGGATTCTCAGAAAAACACTTAACCAAGAGCAATATCCAAAATCATCATTACCGAGAAACCGACGAG
>CARZYU010000019.1:0-6889 GCA_949113215.1 uncultured Bacilli bacterium
TGGCATTAGGAATCTCTTTGACGAAAGAACAAATAGAACAGTTAAATAAGTTTTATGAATTGATGATTGAATACAATCAAAAGATAAATTTGACCCGCATTACAGATAAAGAAGAGGTTAATTTAAAACATTTCTACGATAGTTTAACCATTCAGAAGATTGTTGATTTGAAAAACAAAAAAACGTTATGTGATGTTGGAAGTGGAGCTGGCTTTCCAGGAATTGTTCTTAAAATTTGCTTTCCAAATTTAGAAGTGACTTTACTTGATTCCCTTAACAAAAGAGTAATTTATTTAAATGAAGTGATTTCTCGTTTACATCTGACGGGGATTAAAGCGATTCATACGAGAGCAGAGGATTACTATCGTTCCTTTCATGAACAATTTGAAATTGTAACCTCAAGAGCGGTTGCAACATTACCTAAATTATTAGATTATTGCCATGATTTAATCGAACCGAATGGTTATTTTGTAGCTATGAAAGGCAATCTTTCGGAGGAATGGGAAGAAGGCCTTAAAAAAGCAGCAAACTATCATCTTTCTTGGATGAAAACGGAATCGTTTTCTTTACCAAACGAAGCTGGAAATAGGAATCTGATTTTATTTCAAAAGAAAAAATAATATATCTCCTAAAAGAGGAGATTTTTCTTTTGCGAAAAGAAGAATTTCGTAAATTTTTGTTGTCTTTCGTAGAAAAAAAAGATATAATTCCATTATAGGGTCGAAAAGAATAAAAAGTGAGGGATTTATATGCATAACGAAAATGAAGTAGTTTATCTACCATTGGATGAAATTATTCCAAATAGATTTCAACCTCGTGAATTGTTTGATGAGAAAGCATTAAAAGAGTTATCTGGATCGATCAAAGAGCATGGGGTTATTCAACCAATTATTGTCCGTTCCATTGGGACAAAGTATGAAATCATTGCAGGAGAACGTCGTTATAAGGCAGCAGCTATGGCAGGACTTACTAAAATACCAGCAATTGTTCGTGATTTAGACGATAGGGAAAGTGCGAAGGTTGCCCTGCTTGAAAACTTACAGAGAAAAGATTTAAGCGCGATTGAAGAGGCAAGAACTTACCAAAAGATTTTAGAACTTGATCAATTAACGCAAGAGGATTTAGCAAAAACGATGAGCAAGAGTCAATCAGCAATTGCCAACAAACTCCGTCTTTTAGCGTTGCCTGAAGAAGTTCAAGATGCTCTTTTAAGAGAAAAGATTTCAGAAAGACATGCTAGAAGTTTATTGAATATCCAAGATGCAAAACAACAGGTTGAACTTTTAAATAAGGTTATCGAAACGAGGATGACTGTTCGTGAATTGGAACAAGAAATTCAAAAGATCAATCATCCTGAAGACGATATCATTGGTAGTGATGAACCAAAAGAGGTGCCTCAAACTTCTAAGTTTTTCAACTTGGATAACCTACCTCCCATTCCATCAATGGAACCAGAATTGAAAGAAGAACCTTCAATTCCTTCTGCTCTTGAAACACCGGATCTAGATGCCATTCGTGCGAATGCAAAAGATATCAGTGAAGGATATGAGATTGCAGATTTAGATGCCCTTTTAAAACTAACGGAACCAGAAGTAGTGGTAGAAGAACAGAAAACAAATACTTCTATGGAAGATTCTCCGTTCCGCTTCATTCCAAATGAGTCGAAAGAAGAAAGCGATTCCATTGCTCGTTTAGAAAGCTTATTAAAGCCACCAACGGTACCAGTTGAAGGAGAAGCAGCATCTACAAATTCTACGGAAACATTAGATTTTGGAACGGAATTGGCCCATCCGACGGAAGATTTATTTGCTCCAAATCCAACACCTTCGCTAGCGACACCAATCGTAGAACCACTTCCAATGGAAAAGAAATATATCTATAATATGAATCAAGCCATTGGTGAAGTACGAAGCATCGTCAAAGTATTGGAAAATAGTGGTTTTAAAGTGGATAGTGAAGAGATGGATCTTGTACAGGAATATCAAATTGTAATTAAAATTGCGAAAGAAGAACAAAAAAATGAAGAGTAGATAGGAATCTACTTTTTTCATAAAATGATTTTCAAAGACGAGAAACTTTGTTAAAATAGAGAAGTATTAGAGAGAAAAGGTGAACAAGATGGGAAAGATTATATCGTTAGTAAATCAAAAAGGTGGCGTTGGCAAAACAACGACCAGTATCAATCTTTCTGCATCCCTAGCAGTATTAGGAAAAAAAGTTCTATTGATCGATTTAGATCCTCAGGGAAATACTACAACGGGAGTAGGAATCAACAAAGGGGATATTGAACGAAGTGTCTACGATGTTATGATTGAAAAATGCCAAATGGAAGAGGCGATTATTCAGACAAAATATCGAAATTTATCGGTTCTTCCTGCGACAATTAATTTAGCTGGAATTGATATTGAGTTATTAGAAAAGAGTCAAAATGATCCGAAATTTCCCAAGGGATATCAACTAAAACGCTTTTTGGATCCTCTAAAAGACCGATATGATTTCATCATCATTGATTGTCCTCCATCACTTGGACTTATCACAACCAATGCTTTAGCCGCATCGAATTCGGTTATTATTCCAGTTCAGTGTGAATTTTTTGCCTTAGAAGGAATTATGCAGTTATTGAATACTATTATGCTAGCACAAAAGTCATTGAATCCCAATTTGGATATTGAAGGAGTTCTATTAACAATGTTGGATTCTAGGACAAATCTGGGATTTGAAGTAGTTGAGGACATCCAAAAGTTCTTCAAGGAACGTGTTTACAATACGATCATTCCTCGTCTTATTCGTCTTACAGAAGCCCCATCTCATGGAGAACCAATCATTGCATACGATCCCAAAAGTAGAGGTTCAGAAGCGTACTTAAATTTAGCGAAGGAAGTGATTGAACGAAATGGAAAACAACAATAGAAGAAGAGCACTTGGTCGAGGTTTGGAAGAATTATTCCATAACGAACCAATTGATTACAATAAAGTAGAAGAAAAAATTGTGAATACAACCCCACAAAATGAAATTGTAGAACTTCCTCTTTCGGAACTACGAAGCAATCCTTATCAGCCAAGAAAAATTTTTGATGAAACTGCTTTGCAAGAACTTGCAAACTCCATCAAAGAACATGGGGTTTTTCAACCAATTATTGCGAAAAAGAGCATTAAAGGATACGAAATTATTGCAGGAGAACGTCGTGTTAAAGCTTCCGCTTTAGCAGGTAAAAAGACGATCCCCGCCATTATTCAAGAATTTAGTGATCAAGATATGATGGAAATCGCAGTGCTTGAAAACTTACAACGAGAGGACTTATCTCCTTTAGAAGAGGCTCAAGCCTATCGTAACTTACTGGAAAAGCTTTCCTTAACCCAAGAACAACTGTCTCATCGTTTAGGAAAAAGTCGTAGTTATATTACGAATATGTTGGGATTACTATCTCTACCAAGAGAAGTAAAAAACCTTTTGGCTGAAAATAAAATATCGATGAGTCACGCTCGTGTTTTAAGTAAAATTCAAAATCGCGAAGAAATTGTCTCCCTTGCTGAGAAAATCGTGAAAGAAGGTCTCAATGTTCGCCAAATAGAAGAATTGTCGAGTTCTCCTTCTGTGTCTAAGAAAAAAGCAATGAAAACACAACATGCAAAAGATGATTCTCATTATCATGCAGTAGAAGAGGAACTATGTGAACAGCTTGGGACTAAAGTAAAAGTCACAAAAAATCAGATTCAAATTCATTTTAATAACGCCAACGATTTAAATCGTATATTAGAACTTCTTTCTTTTGATAAATAGAAAAGAAGAGAATAGAGGTGCATCATGGAAAATAAACTGGAATATCATTTAGGGTCCCATGTCATCATGAAAAAAGAACATCCTTGTGGAACCAACGAGTGGGAAATTATTCGTCTTGGGGCAGATATCAAATTAAAATGCATTCATTGTGGCAGAAGTTTATTTATGCCCCGAATTGAATTTAATAAAAAGCTAAAGAAAGTCATTTCTTAGAAGGGAAGTAATCATGAAAGAAAAAACAAAACGGAGATTGAAAAAATTCTATTGGCATCCAGCCACTACTTTTCTTGTCTTAACGCTACTAATTGTATTACTTTCTGGAATTTTATCCGCTTGTCAAATGCAAGCTACCTACAATACCATTAATCCTAATACCAATAAGTTGGAATCCGTTTTAATTACGGTAGAAAACTTACTTAGTTACGATGGTATGAAATACATTATTAGCAATGCAACCAAAAACTTCATTGGTTTTGTTCCATTAAGTATGCTCTTGATGGCTTTGATTGGTCTTAGTGTCGTAGAGTCTTCAGGATTGGTTGATACTTTTTATCGAAGACTTTTATCAAAACTCAACAAAAAAGTCATTACCTTTTTGATTATTTTTCTAGCGACAATCTCTTCTTTGATCAATGAAATAGGATATGTTTTGATAATACCGTTAGCAGCCCTTTTATTTAAAAGTGAAAAGCGAAATCCTCTAGCAGGAATTGTTGCAGCCTTCTGTGGAGTAACCTTTGGTTATGGGGTAACTTTATTTGTTGGCTCTTCGGAAGTAGGATTAATACCGTATACTACTTATGGGGCCCGTTTAATTGATGAAACTTTTCACGTTAGTTTGACTTCCAATTTATTTATTATCATCGCTTTCTCAGTTCTTTTATCCATGATTGGAACTTTTGTATTAGAAAAATTTATTGTTCCCAAATTAGGACGTTATAAAGAAAAAGAGGACGAAACAACAACCGAAGAGTTGGAACTTATCGATGTGGAAGAGGAAGAACAGAATAAATTAAAGCAAGACAAATTAGAACGAAGAGGCCTTCGCTATGCAATGATTACAGCCTTTGTCATCATATTAGCCTTCATTTACATGATAATTCCTGGTTTGCCTGGCTCTGGAATGTTACTAGATATGCAAGAAAAAACGTATTTAGGTCAATTATTTGGAGAAACGTCTTATTTTCAAGATGGGTTTACTTATATGATTTCCTTATTATTCCTTTTGATGGGGATATTCTATGGAATTGGGGCAAAAACCATTCGAAATGATAAAGATGTGATAAAGGGAGCAACTGAGAAGTTACATGAAATAGGAGGTCTTATCATCCTTGTCTTTTGCGCCGCCCAGTTTGTTACCCTTTGGAGAAGAACCAATATTGGTACCATTATTTGTGCCTGGGGTGCTAATTTGATCAAAGAACTTCCTTTTACAGGGATTCCTCTGATTTTACTTGTTGTGATTGTCATCGCTTTCTGTAATCTATTTTCAGCAACACCAACGGTCAAATGGTCAATTTTTTCTCCCGTTGTGGTACCAGCTTTAATGCAGTCAAATGTTTCTCCGCAATTTTCACAAATGCTATTAAGAGCTGGAGATTCCATGACCAATGGATTAACTCCAATCCTAGCTTTTTTCTGTATTTATATTGGATATTTAAATATTTATAATCAAAAACAGGAACAACCAATTGGAATTCGTGAGTCCATTCGAATGTTATTACCTTATTTTGCTATTATTTCATTAAGTTGGATTTTATTGCTCCTTGGATGGTATTTAATTGGACTTCCACTTGGTCCAGGAGTACATCCAACCTTATAGTAGTTTTCAAAAGGCACAACACTGTGCTTTTTTTGATAGACTTCTTTTTCTTTCTTCGATATAATATTAAACAATGAGGAGGTGTACTTTATGGCATTGACTGCAGGTATTATTGGTTTACCAAATGTTGGAAAATCGACTCTTTTTAATGCAATTACAAAGAAACACATTTTAGCAGCAAACTATCCCTTTGCAACGATTGATCCCAATGTGGGGGTCGTAACGGTTCCAGATGAAAGATTAAGTAAATTGGAAAGCATGTATCAGCCAGAGCGTTTGATTCCTACGAGCTATGAATTTACAGACATTGCTGGGCTCGTCAAAGGAGCAAGTAAAGGAGAAGGACTTGGTAATAAGTTTTTATCTCATATTCGAGAAGTAGATGCTATCTGCCAAGTTGTTCGCTGTTTTGAAGATGGAAACATTATTCATGTTGATGGAAACATTGATCCAATTCGTGATATCGAAACCATTAATTTGGAACTTTCCATCGCTGATTTAGAGATCATTACGACTCGAATTGAAAAAGTAGAAAAAAAAGCTCGGACAAATAAAGATAAAGAAACACTTCTTGAAGTTGAATTACTAAAGAAAGCCCAAAATGCTTTAGAGCAAAGTATGCCTTTACGCCTTGTAGAATTTACCAAAGAGGAACAACTCCTTTTAAAACCATACCAATTTTTAACGTTAAAACCAATGATTTATATTGCTAATGTTCATGAGAGTGAAGTAACAGATCAAGAAAATGAGTATGTGAAACAGGTTCAAGAATATGCTTCTTTGGAAAAAGCCGAAGTAATTAAAATGAGTGCCAAAGTCGAAGAGGATTTGAGTTATTTATCTCAAGAAGACAAGCAGGAAATGATGGAAGCTCTTGGAATGACAAACAGTGGTTTAGATGAATTGATTCGTGCTACTTACGATCTTCTTGGGTTAGCTACTTATTTTACGGTTGGAAAAGATGAAGTGAGAGCTTGGACCTTCCGTAAAGGGATGAACGCAAAAGAATGTGCTGGAATCATTCATAGTGATTTTGAAAAAGGATTCATTCGTGCTGAAGTGATGGGATACGATGATCTCATTCATTATGGAAGTGAATTAAAAGTAAAAGAAGCAGGAAAGTTTAGACTTGAGGGAAAAGAATATTTAATGCAAGATGGCGATATCTGTCATTTTAGATTTAATGTTTAATAGAGAGATTAAAAAAAGAATGTATACACGACAAAAAGAGTATACTAAAGAAGGGTGAAAGAATGAAAAATAAAATTTATCCAAAAACATTTATG
>CARZYU010000019.1:6899-16299 GCA_949113215.1 uncultured Bacilli bacterium
TTGTCATTTCCGCTTTAATGTATAATCTAGTCGCAATCTTAAAGATTGCTTTTTTTATAGAACAATTGACTTTTTTTCTATTTTCTTTTAAGCTTAGAATGGTAGGATAGGAAAATGAAAAAGATGTGTGGGTTGTTACAATTGTTTTTTTATTTTCTCGGTGCCTTTCTGTTGATTGTAGGGATTTTCTTCGAAAACAGCAGAGAGGTTTTTGTTGTGCGCAAAGCAGAGAAAACAGTAGCTTCCCTTTTTCAAGATTCGAATCAAACCATTCCAAGACAAAATTTATCTTTGGAACAAATCAATCAGGCAGAACAAACGATTTCTAAAGTTTCAAGGCAAGGAATGCGAGATAGTCTGTTACAAAGAGTAGATTCTATTGCAGGATATCGAGAGTTTCTAGAAAAAATTGAAAAATTTTACAAAGATGGATCTTTAAAAACAAATACGACGAGGGTCCAACTTCAAAAATTGCAGATGGAATATCAGAGTCTCGAGGCTTCGTTGCAGACAGCTTTGCGTTCTACCATGAAGAAGTTGATGAACGATTATGAAACGTACGGAGAAATTAAAAGTCAGATCAATGCCCTCTTTTCGGATGGTTCCCGTACAAAGGTCAATCCAGGTGTAACTCGCAAAGAATACCGTGATGTGGAAATTCTCCTTTCGAAAGCAGAGAATAAGAATCTAAGGGAGAAAGAGGAAGAATATTTAAGTGTAGTGCGTCGCTATATTGGAGTAGAAGAAGAGAGAAAACAAAAGGAAAGAGAAGAACTCATCAATCGCTCTTATATTAAGATAGAAGGAATCCCTTACATCAATCAAAATGAGAAAGCGGTATACAATGGTTGTGAGGTTGCTTCTTTGTTGATGGCTTCTCAGTACAAAGGCTATTTATCGAATGTCACATTGAAGGACATAGCTTTGGCCGTTCCGAAACACGAAAATGATCCTCACCAAGGTTTTATTCGGTCTATTTTTGATTTTCAACCAAAAGAGTATTCTCATTGGATCGCTCCAGATGCCCTTTCTTCCTTTGGACGAACTTATACTTCGAATCAAGGGATTCAAGATATAACGGGAAGTTCTTTTGAACTTTTGAAAGAAGAACTTCAAAAAGGAAATCCTCTCATTGTTTGGGTGACCGATCGTTTCCGTCCATTAGAAGAGAAGAAACCAGGAGAAGAGGTTCCACATAACCTCCATGTTATGCTTTTGATTGGATACAATACCATCACTGGAGATTACGTTGTGCAAGATCCAGGAGGCCTCAATCCAATTACAAATCAGTATGTCGTTGAAAAGGCCAAATTTGAAGATATTTTCACAAAAATAGGAAACATGGCAGTCGTAGTTCGTTAAAAAGGATGTTGTAAAAATCCTTTTTTCTTTGGAAGTCGTGAATTTTTTGTTTACTTCTTTTATATAATTTGTTATACTACTAACGAGTATTTTAAGTACTCCTTGCTGCTTATTGCAGCCAATAGACCATAAGGAGGTGGAGTCATGAGAACTTACGAAGTGATGTTCGTAGTAAGACCAGACTTAGAAGAAGCTAACATCAAGTCCGTTGCTGACAATATGAAAGATTTGCTTGCCAAAAATGGAGCAACTGTCAAAGAAGAAAAAGCAATGGGACAAAAGGAATTGGCTTATGAGATGAATAAGTATAAGACTGGGTATTATTTCTTCTACGTTATTGAGACCAAAGATGCAAAAGCTATTGACGAATTCAATCGTTTAACTCGTATTAATGAAGACATTATTCGCAGTTTAGTCATCCGCAAAGAAGACTAAGAAAGAGGTAAAAATGAATAAAGTATTTTTAATTGGTCGCTTAACGAGAGACCCAGAATTAAGATATACAGGAAGTAATGTTCCTGTTGCGACTTTCTCTATTGCTGTCAATCGTCCATTTTCGAATCAAGCGGGAGAAAGAGAAGCAGATTTCATCAATGTTGTCATTTGGAGAAAACAAGCAGAAAATGTGAAAAATTATATGACCAAAGGAAGTCAAGTTGCAGTGGATGGTAGAATTCAAACCCGCTCTTACGATGACCAAAATGGACAAAAACGTTATGTTACAGAAGTTGTAGCAGATAATGTGGAATTTTTAGGATCGAAGGGTTCTTCTAACAATGGAGCAAACCAAGATCTTGGAACTGGTCCAACACCATATGATTTTCCTGAGACACAAGCTCCAAAAACAACCGATGTTACCGAAAATCCGTTTGCTGATTTTGGAAATAGTATTGAAATCAGTGATGACGAGTTACCATTCTAAGAAGGAGGATTACTATGGCAGAATTTTATCGTAAAAAGAAAAAAGTATGTTATATGTGCACAGGAAAAGATGTTGATTATAAAGATGTAGAAACATTACGTAAATTTATCAATGAACGTGGTAAGATCTTACCAAGACGTGTGACAGGAAACTGTGCAAGACATCAAAGATACATTGCGGCACAAATCAAGCGTGCTCGTGCCATTGGTTTATTACCATATACAAAGTAAGAAGAGGGATTCCTCTTTTTTTGTTTCCATGGACGTTTTGACCTTTTTCGTGTATAATTATCGTGGGGGATCATAAGGAGGAAACATGAGCGTATTAGATTATCGTAGAGCATTTAACCGAATTCTTCGTCGCAGTAAACATGTTTTTCTCATGGGACATCGAGATCTCGATTTAGATGCACTAGGAAGTGCTCTTGGAATGAGTTCTATTCTGCAAAAGTTTAGAAAAAATTGTTCTATTATCATTGATGATAAAGAACATGAATTAGGTGTACAAAAAGTATTAGAGGAAACAGAAGGGATTTTTTCGATCATTGAAAGCAAAGAAATTCCCAATTATCTCCATAAAAGAAACAAAAAGAATCTCTTGATTTTGGTCGATGTAAATAAAAAAAATATTCTTCAAGACAGGGAAGCATTAAGTTATTTTTCAAATATTGTCATTCTTGATCATCATGAAATAGGAGAAGATACAGTAGGTGCAACTCTTCCTATCATTGATACCAATGTATCTAGTACTTGTGAAATGATCGCGGAACTGGTAGAATATTATAGCATAGAAATGGATCCCTATATTTCTACCGTTTTACTTTCGGGAATTGTTCTAGATACGAATAATTTCACTTTAAAGACCAAAGCGAGAACTTATGAATGTGCGCATTTTTTAACAACTTTAGGAGCGAATCCCGAAAAAGTTCAATACTTATTGAAACAGGATTTGGAAGATTATATAGAGCGGCAAAAACTACTTGCGAACTGTGAAATCATCGATGGAAAATATGCAATTGCAAAAGGAAGCGGCAACACCATTTATCGGAGGGAAGATCTGGCAAAAATTGCAGATACCTTATTGTTTTTCAATCACATTGAAGCATCGTTTGTCATCGGAAAATTAGATAAAAAAGTAGTTGGAATTAGTGCTAGAAGTTTTCAAGATTTTAAAGTACATGAAGTATTAGAAAAACTGGGAGGCGGAGGAGAAAAGAATATCGCTGCTGCCCGCATTGAAAATACAACTGTAGCTGATACCATCAAAAAGTTAAAAAAATATATCAAAGAGCAGGAGGAGAGGACATGCAAGTAATTTTTCTAAAAGATTTACGTGGTCAGGGAAAAAAAGGAGAAATGAAACACGTCAAAGATGGGTATGCCGAAAATTTTCTTATCAAAAATGGTTATGCTATTTCAGCAACTCCTGCTAATTTACAAAAGTATGAAAGAGAAAAGAGTCATCAAAAGGAATTAGAACGTTTGGAAAAAGAAAAAGCAGAAAAGTTGAAAGAACAACTGGAAAAAGTCACTTTGACATTTGCTGTAAAAACAGGTGCAGGCGATAAAGTTTTCGGTAGTGTTAGTCCGAAACAAATCAAAGAACAGCTCGATCAATTGGGTTATTCCATCGATAAGAAAACGATTGAATTGGTGGAAGGCCTTAGTAGTTTGGGCTTTCATCAAGTAAAGATCAACTTATACAAAGAAGTATTTGCAAAGATAAAAGTACACTTAGTAAAATAGAGGTGGTAAAATGGCAAGTGCAGGATTACGTTTAATGCCGAATAATTTAGAAGCAGAAGAATCCGTTTTAGGAGCTTGCTTTTTAGCGCCTTCTGCTTTGACAAAAGCTTGTGAAGTCTTAGGAAGTGATTCCTTCTTCGATTCTAAAAATGCAAAGATTTTTGAAGTTTTAAAATTTTTTTGTGATAATAACATTCCTATCGATTTAACAACCTTTACAGCGGAATTAAAAAATCGCAAACTCCTTTCCGAAGTAGGCGGGGTAGAATATATTACCGAAATCGTCAATTTTGTTCCAACCGCGGCCAATATTGATTATTATATTAAAATCGTCGAAGATTTGGCGACAAAGAGAAAACTCATTATGACTGCTACCAATATTGCGACACAAGGATATGAGGAAGAAGATAACATCAATGAGTTGATCGAAGAAGCAGAAAAACAAATCTTGGATGTTGGGAAGAATCGTCGAACCAGTGAATTTAAAAATATTCGTGAGGTCCTAAAAAAGACGCAATCGGATTTGGAAAAACTTTCGGAAACCAAAGGAGAAATTACAGGAATTCCTACAGGATGGACCGACTTAGATCGCACCACTTCTGGATTTCACGAAAATGAACTCATTATCATTGCCGCTCGTCCAGCGATGGGAAAAACGGCCTTTCTTTTGAATATGGCTACTCATATGGCAATGGATGCTGGAAAGACAGTTGCACTTTTTAACTTGGAAATGGGTGCAGAACAGTTGGCTACTCGTATGCTATCTTCTCTTGGACAATTAGATGGATATAAATTGCGGACAGGTAATTTACTAAACAATGATTGGCGACGAATCAATGAAGCTGTTAGCCAGTTGTCAGAAGCAAATCTTTATATCGATGATACTCCAGGAGTAACCATTGGAGAAATCAGAGCCAAATGTCGTCGCCTTGCCAATAGTGGAACAGGATTAGGAGTTGTGATTATCGACTATTTGCAATTGATCTCAGGTGGCAGAAATTATGGAACAAACAGACAACAGGAAGTTTCTGATATTTCAAGAACGTTAAAAACGATGGCAATGGAACTCCATGTTCCAGTCATTGCTGCTGCTCAATTGTCCCGTGCTGTGGAATCGAGAGAGGATAAGAGACCTCTCATGAGTGACTTGAGAGAATCAGGTTCGATTGAACAAGATGCCGATATTGTTGCTTTCCTTTATCGTGATGACTATTACAACAAAGAAAAACGCTTGGATGATAATAGTTCGATTACAGAATTTATTATTGGAAAGCATCGTAATGGACCAACTAGAACCATTGAGTTGCTCTTTAAAAAAGATACGAGTACTTTTGTCAATTTAAGAAAAGATGATTCGAAGGAAGGTGGAAAAAGTGAATAGACGCACGATTGGTTATATGATGGCATCTCTTTTGATAAGTTTTTCTTTTCTATTAGTAGGATTTAAACCGAAAAGTATCGAGCCAATTGAACTTTATCGTGTCTATTTAGATGGTAAGTCCGTTGGACTTACCCGTTCGAAGGAAGAATTGGAACAATACATTGATGAACGACAAGAAGCGTTGAAAGAAAAATACAAGGTGGATAAAATTTATGCTCCAAAAGATTTAGTCATTGAAAAAGAAATGACTTACGATCGTAATATTTTATCGACCAAACAAATTTACAATCGAATTGATAAAATCTCTCCTTTTACGATCAAGGGATATCGTTATTTTATTGAAGGTGCTGTTTTGGAAAACGATTCTACCAAACATACTACTCCAGATGAGACCATTTATGTATTAGAGAAAAAGGTTTTTGAGGAATCAGTAGATAAGACTGTTCGTGCTTTCGTAGGAGACGATGCTTATGATCGTTACCTAAATGAAACACAGCCAGAAATCAAGAATACAGGAAAGATCATCGAAAATGTAGAGATCAAAAACAAGATTTCTTATCGTGAACAAAACATTCCAGTCAATGAAACCATTTATACGAACGTCGAAGACTTGTCTCGTTATTTATTGTTTGGAACAACCAAGGATCAGGCGAAATATACTGTTCAAGCAGGCGATAGTATCGAGGATGTGGCATTTAATAACAAAATTTCAACGGAAGAGTTTTTAATCGCTAATCCAAATTTTCAGGATGCGAACAGTCTTCTTTTTGAAGGCCAAGAAGTTACACTAGGAATTTTACAACCAAAATTTCAAACATTAGAATCCGATCATATCGTCGAACTTCAGGAAAATCGTTATAAAACAGAAATTCGTTACGACTTTAATATGTTTCTTGGAAGTGAACAGGTATTACAAGAAGGTCAAAATGGACTCACGAAAATTACCAAGAAAGTTCAAAAGTCCAATGGGGATGTTTTGACTTCGGTAATTTCTGAATCACAGGAATTGAGACCAACGATCGATAAGATTATTGTTCGTGGTGGAAGAAGTTCTTGGTCTGTTGGAACCCCATCTGGTGATTGGCTCTGGCCTACCATTGTACCGTATACCATCAACAGTCCGTTTGGTTATCGTTGGGGAACTTTGCACGATGGAGTTGATATTGGTGGTTGTGGTTATGGATCACCAATCTTCGCTTCCAACAGTGGAGTGATTGTCCAATCTTCCGAAAAATGGGACAATGGACAATACATTACGATTGACCATGGAAATGGTTACTATACGTTGTATGCGCACCTTTCCGCTCGGTATGTTGGAGTGGGGCAACAAGTCAAACAAGGAGATGTCATAGGAGCAATGGGACAAAGTGGATTTGCCACAGGAACGCATTTACATTTTTCCATTTGGAACGGGTTCCCTTATCGTGGAGGAAGTCAAGTGCTCAACCCTATGACGTTATTCTAATATGAAAGTGAAAGTATTAGCGAGTGGTTCCAAAGGAAACGCTACTCTAGTCCAAACAGAACATGCTATTTTACTAATTGACGCAGGAATTTCCTATCAACGAATTGCTTCTTACTTTTTGGAAGAAAAAATTGATTTAAAAAAAGATTTGAAGGGTATTTTACTTACACATAGTCATACTGATCATACGAAAGGACTTAGGGTATTATCCAAATACTCTTCTTGTCCTGTTTATGTACCAAAAGGGATGGAAGAGCAGATCAAGGATATAGTTCCACAGTCTCGAATGATTTTGTTTGAAGAACCCTTTTTTGTGGAAGATATCCAAGTCGATACTCTTCCTACCTCTCATGATGTGTCCCCATCTGTTGGTTATATATTAGAGAATGAGGGAAAAACTTTACTTTATATGACAGATACGGGGTATATCAACGAACGACTTTTTTCGAAGATGAGAGATAAATCGATGTATGTATTAGAAAGCAATCACGACACGACGATGTTGATGGATGGACCTTATCCTAGATATTTAAAAGAACGTGTTGATAGTGACAACGGTCACCTTTCGAATCGTCAAGCGGCAACTTATTTAGCCGCAACTGTTGGCAAACATACAAAGCATGTGGTTTTAGCACACTTGAGCGAACATAATAATACAGAAAATTTAGCTTACGAAACTGTACATTCTCGTCTCAAAGAAGAGGGATATGAAATTCCCATTTTACTAGCAAGACAAGAAGAACCAACAGAACTAATTGAGGTATAATATGATAAGAATTATTTCAGTAGGCAAATTAAAAGAAGAGTATTTAAAAGAAGCTCAAAAAGAATACCAGAAACGTTTGTCCAAATATGGAAAAATAGAATATATAGAAGTCCTGGATGAGAAGACCGAACAAGTAGGGCTCGCTTTAGAAAAGGAAAAAGAACGAATTGAAAAATATCTTTCCGACAAGGACTATCTTATCACTCTAGAAATAGAAGGGAAAATGTACGATTCTCTCACTTTTTCCACCTTTCTTGAACATTCTCAGATGACTTATGGTACGATTACGTTTTTGATTGGAGGATCTTGTGGAATTCACGAGGACTTAAAGAAACGAGCAAACGAACACATTTCTTTTTCCAAAATGACATTTCCCCATCAGTTATTTAAAATTCTATTATTAGAACAAATTTATCGTGGTTATAAAATTTTGCATCATGAAAGTTATCATAAATAAGGGAGGTAATAATATGATAATTGGTTTTGTTTTATTAGCGCTTGGTGTTTTATATTTGTTAGAGATGCTACTTCCAGGATTTCAAGTGGATTTTCAATTAGTCTGGCCTATTTTACTTATTGTAATAGCTGGCTATTCTATTTTAAAACAACGTAGGTTTGATCTTGTCTCAATGGTTCTTCTTTTCTTAGGAGTTTGGTTTTTAGGAATCAATCTTGGACTGCTTCCTAAAAATTATCGTAAAATCTTTTGGCCACTTCTTCTCATAATCATTGGTCTACATATTATTTTTGATCATATGTTTTTTCACAAGAAGTTTGTCAAACGAAGCGACGAATTGAACGAAAAAATTAAAACTTACTATGGAATTTTTTCCGGAGTAGATGAACGAATCAATCAGGATCATTTTTTAGGAGCGGATCTTTACGCGGTTTTCGGTGGAATTGATTTGGATCTTAGAAAAGCTAATATCGAAGATGGAGCCATCATCAATTTGTATTCCATTTTTGGGGGATCTACTTTGTTACTCCCAGAGGGCTACAACCTAGAGGTGAGTTCTAGTTCTATCTTTGGTGCTGTTGAAAATAAAACGAATTATGAGCATCAAAAGAAGAATAAGACGATCTATATCAACTGTTTATCCATCTTTGGTGGAAATGAATTAAAATAGCACTTTAGGGTGCTTTTTTCGACGAAACTTTTTACATCCTTCTTCTATACTGATCTTGGTGAGATAACATGCAGATGATCAATAAAATTCTTTGGGGTATTGCTACTATGTTTCTAATAGGAGGTGGAATCTATTTTACGATTCGCTTGAAAGGTGTGCAATTTCGTTTTCGAGATATGATTCATAGTTTTCATAAAGAAAATTGGGAACAAATTTCCCCCTTTAAAACTCTTACGATTGCAACTGCTGCCCGTATTGGAGTAGGGTCATTGGCAGGAATTGCTTTGGCTATTTATATAGGCGGCGTGGGAACTATTTTTTGGTTATGGCTTTCCACACTAATCGTTGCTGCAAATGCCTTTTGTGAGAGTTGTTTAGGAATGTTATATCGGGAAAAAGATGGAGCATTTTATAATGGAGGACCAGCTTTTTATATTAAAAGAGGATTGGGAAGGCCAAAGCTTGCTATGACTTATGCTTTTTTGGTCTTGATTGCGTATATTTTAGGATTTCTTACCATTCAGTCCAATACCATGACAAAAAGTTTAGAGACCCTTCTTTCCATTCCTAATATTGCTATTGGCATTGTCATTGCAGTTATTTCTTTTGCCATTATTTATCGAGGTATCGCC